>JADFYW010000069.1 GCA_015232855.1 Fibrobacteria bacterium | reverse complement strand
ATTGCATACTGCTCAAAAGTGCAGTATATTTTTAATACACTGTAAAAGTTGGATTTTTATGGATTTTGAGCAAAACAATGACCATTCAGCAATAGAGATGCTTCTCTCACTCTATATCAAAGGGGATGTGGGGCCTGCTAGCTATTTTCGGTTGTTGAAGTATTTTGGCTCTGCTGACAGTGTCTACCAGGCCAGTGGCACCGAGCTTAAAGCTGTCTGCCCCCATCTCACTCAAAAAGCACTAAAGAACATTATGGCGGGCCCGGATATGCAGGCTGTAGATTCTCAGTTAACTCGGTGTAAAGAAATGGGTATTCGTCTTGTCAGTATTTTTTCTTCTGAATATCCCCGGGCATTGGCCTCTATTTCAAGTCCTCCTCCTTTTCTTTACATAAAGGGTAGATGGCCGTTGCCCGCCCATTCCCGGGCGATTGGTGTGGTCGGTACCCGCAAACCCACTGATTATGGCAAAAATTCCGGTAAAGAAATTGTGTCAGGGCTGGTGAAAGAAGGTTATGTGATAGTCTCCGGCCTTGCAAAAGGTATTGATACTGTGGCTCATCAGACAACTCTTGACGTTGGAGGGCATACTGTTGCCGTCCTTGGCTGCGGGCTCGATAGGGTCTATCCCGCTTGTAATAAAAAATTATTTACAGAAATTGCTGATACAGGTACCCTGGTATCAGAATTTTCTCTGGGAGAGGCCCCTGCGTTAAAAAACTTTCCCCTTCGCAATCGTATAATCAGCGGCATGAGTCTTGGGACTCTTGTAGTTGAGGCAGGGCTTAAAAGCGGCGCGCTTATTACTGCCCAATATGCCAGGCGTCAAGAAAGAGCTCTTTTTGCGGTACCCGGTTCGGTTTTTAATCGCTCTGCTGATGGAAATAACCGGCTTTTACAAAATGGCGCACGCCTAGTGATGCATCCTCAGGATATTTCTCATTACCTCAAAAGTAACAAGGGTATAGCCATACTTTCGGGAAGTACCTTTAAAGCAAACGGGAAAAAGCATAATTTGGAAGTTATGGGGCAAAAAACAATTGAAAATAAACCCGTAAAAAAGACAAACAAGCATAAAAACGTCATTAAGTTACTTCCTGAGACCGAAAAAAAGATTTATCAGCAGCTTGGTGAGGCTCTTTCCCTCGAAAAATTGAGTCAAATTTCCGGTAGCGCACCCCATGTCTTAATATCTATTTTACTTAATCTGGAAATGAAAGGGCTGATTACCAGGCAGCCAGGATCTTTGTATTGTCAAAAGATGTAAAGTATGCAAAAAAAAAAGAAATGGCTTCGTTGGGTGTTTGTGCTATTTCTGGTATGGGTGGGTTATAGTTGGTTATCAGGAAATTCCGGTATAATCAATCAAGTGCGGCTCTATCAGGAAAATAAAGAACTCCAAAGTAAGCTGGATAGCCTTGAGACTGTTAAAAAAGAAATTGATGTGCAACGCGCTCGCTTGCGAAGTGACAAATTTTATCTCGAAAAAGTAATACGTGAAGAACTGGGCATGGCGAAACCTGAAGAGAAGGTCTATCGTCTGCGCAAGTAAATGCGTTTATCTTTCAGCTATAGCTTATGATTAAAAATTTAAGAAATCATTTTATTAAGGGGCTTCTCTTATTATTACCGGTAACTCTTACGCTGTGGTTGTTCTGGAAATTTTTCTGGGTTTTGGATTCGCTTCTTCTCAGACATATACACAATATTATTGAATGGATGGGTTTACCTGCTTTTAAGATACTGGATGTCTTCATTCTTACGGCTTGTATCATTCTTCTGGGGCTGTTAGGTGGTAATTTTCTGGGGCGCCGTTTTATCACTTTTATTAATTATGTGATAAATAAAATTCCCATATTCCGGGTAATTTATGCTGCTATACAACAAATACTTGAATCAGTGCTGGGGAGTAATAAATCCGCTTTTTCAAAAGTGGCCCTGGTCGAGTACCCTCGAAAAGGGCTTTACAGTATTGCTTTTATTACGGCTGAGACAAAAGGCGCTGTTGGGGAGGCTGTTGATGAAGAATGCTGGAGTGTATTCTTGCCTACTACCCCTAATCCAACGAGTGGCTTTTTGTTATTTGTTCCTAAGAAAGATACGATTGTGCTTGATATCACGATTGATCAGGCCGCTAAACTTATTATGTCCGCGGGTGTTATCAGTGAAAATCAAAAATTGGGAGATTCCCAAAAAATTCATATAGAGAAGCTGGGAAGGATGTACAAAGGGGCTAAGAAAAATAAGTCTTAATAACAATTAGTCTTTTTCTTCTGATAGATTTGGGTAGACCAGAGCGAAACCAGCAACACTACTGCCATCCGCATAAAATTTAGAAGCGGTAAGGGTGATCTTCATGTGTTTACCATCTTTAGTCTGATGGGTTACCTCAATTTTACGGGAAGGTTCATCCCAGGTACCATTTAAAAATGTCTCGATTTCATTATCTCCTCTTCCTGCATGGATATATTCTGTTATATTTTTACCCAATACATCCATGGGAGACAAGCCGGTTATGGTTTTTACACCTTCATTCCAGCCAATGATATTCATGTCTGAATTAATAATCGCTACAGAATTATTGGAACTGCTACTAGCGGAAAAAACCTTTTTTAAAGCTTTTGAATAAATAGTCTGGTCCAGGGCCGAAGTAGATATGCCAACGGTTTTAATATATTTCAATACGGATTCTTCGGTGAGTCGTCTTGGGCCTCTGCCGATGCGTTCAAAGGGCATACGGCCTTGGTTCAACCAGTTGATTACTGTTTGAGCCGAAACCTGAAAAAGTTTTGCTACTTCGCCTGTTGTTAACATCTTATATTCCGGTTGTTCGAATCATTTTTAATTTGGTTTATTTTACCTGTTTTATTATCTACATGTTTTTTGGAAATTTCAAGATTTATTTTTCACTAGAGTTAAAAAACACTTGTTTTAGGGGAAAAACGCCGGATATATTAAAATTAATGTTCCAAAAGCTCAAAAGAATGCAGTACGCAAAAAGTATAAAGTTCATAAAAAACTTCAAAAACACTCAGAATGTAAATTTGGGTTCTACTCCTGAAATTGTGAAAAAGATGAGATTCTGGCGAGTTTTTGTAATGTTCATTTTGCTACTCCAGGTTCTGGTATTCGCTGCACCTTTGGATTTAACACGATGTTATCGCCTCAGTGAGTATCTTGCTTCAGATAGCTGTGTAGTAATAACCGGAGAGCATCTCGGGCAATTGGAGCGTTATTTTAAATATAACAGCCGTGCCCGTGTAATTATGATTTCGTCTTCTACTGAAGCGGTAGTGAGGGATAGTATATCCTGGAATAGCAGGTATATATCCCTTAAACCAGACTGGGCTCTATCCAATGCTAAATGGAAAGATATTATCCATACTTACCGTCCTGGTACAATCTATATATCATCCCTTATAAAACACCGGTTTCAAAAAACTATCAAAAAGGCGAAGGGTAAACCCGGGTATAAACATTCTCCCCTTGTGCTTGAATATCTGGGGGATGTGGATAACGGAAGCGGAAGTGATATCTATAAATGTGAAAAATCCGAGTTTTTACATTCTTTATATAACGGGCTTTATCAGAAAGATAAAGGTTGTGCTTTTTTTGTAGCACCTGTTCCGGGGTTTACCAAACTCAAACAGGATAATCCTTTGCCTTCCTCAATAGAAAAATCTTTTAAAGACTTTTTTACGATGGCGCACATCCTCCGGCAACAAAATATAATTGATACGGCGTCCTATTTTGCAGCTCTTCAGGATGTGCATCTGGCCTTGGATAAAATCAGTAGGTTAACCGTAAAAGCGGGGTTATCAGATTACCTGAATGAATGGAAAGAATACCGTAAAATGTTATTAGGTGAATTGGTGAGTAGCTTTTGTGGGGTATATGTGAAGGCGGTGGTGCCAGGAATAACAACAGATTTCAAAAGCCCTCTGGCCCTTGAATTTGAAATAACCAAACTGGGGGCGGTTGCTTTAAAAAATATACGGGTTATGCCTGTTTTGCCTGCGATGTGGAGTTTTCAGGCCATAAAACCAGATGGATTTGAAGGACTTATTAAAGGTAATGAGATTATTTGTCCGGTAAAAGTTAACGTAGAATCCCATGAAAATGATGTTTTTGCCGACAAGAAAGTGGTGGTACCCATACACTTTCTTTTTACGGTGGTAACTCCCGGAGGAGGGGAACTTCCTTTTCAGGTAAGCCGTTTTGTGGAAATAGTATTGCGAGCCCGCTGAATTAACTATTATTTATTGTATGATTAATGTCTTTTTAATAGGGAAAACAGAGACTGTTCGGGACAAACTGACAGAATGCTATCTGAAGATCAATAAGGATAGCGAATATATGCTGAACGTCAATTTCCAATACATTCAAAAAGATAATTGGCGCCAATCTTTGCCTCGGGTTCCTCAGGGTCTGGTGTTTTTTGAAATTACCGAGAGCGATACCAAGGCAGAAATGTTGACTATTCAAAACATGCTTCGTATTCATCGAGGGTTGCAATTGGTTCTTGTTACCGACAGTAGTATCGACTATTTCGAAATAGCCAGAGTATATAATATTGGCAATATCCTTAAAAAAGACCTCTTTGATCATTATGTTGTACGTGCTATTACCATTCGTCTCATGACGGGGAATATTTTTGGTTTTAAACCTTATTTCCCAGATGGTTATACCGTAGGGCCGCTCTATAAAACTGTGTCTGGAACCGTTGAGATGAAAGATATTATGGCATTCTTCGAAAAAGAGTTTTTGAAATATGTTGATCAGGAAGTAAACTATAAATTACGCTCTTATTTTTACGAGCTGCTTGCTAATACCATTGCGTATTCGGTTGTTGGTATCACTCCGGATGTACGGGACTCAGGCCTTTTTGATATCCCGGCTACGATAGAAATTCCTGAAGAAAAACCCTTTAAAATTTCCATGGCTATGGATGATGAAAAATACGGGTTTTCTATTATGGATACATCGGGAAGCTTGTCATTACAACGTTTATTAATCAAACTCAGGCGACAATCTTCAATAGGTGACGAAGCGCAGCCCCCAGGTATCTGGGACCTTACCGGCCGGGGCTTTTCGCTACTTTTAAAAGATAACCGGCTGATTGTCAATATAGTGCGTAACTCATTAACTGAGGTGATTTTCATGCATTACCGCGAAAAGGCCCTCAATAAATATGAAAGCATTATCATTGCGGAAATTGCCCAGTAGATTTTTTCTGTGGCCCCTGGATGATAAAACTAAAATCCCTGGATTAACGAAATATTTGATTGTAGTTCCGTTGTCACGGCTTCGATAATTTTAATAGACTTCTGTTCAGCCAGGTTTATTATTTCTCCTGTTTTACCCGTGTCAATGGTTACCACAACAGGTGATAGATATTGGTTCCCGCTGGTATCTATGACTTTGGCAATACGTTCATCACTCAGTTTTACGTAGCTCCCTACTGGAAACAGGGACGAAAATCGCATCAAGTAACGCATCAAGTCATTGGAAACCTTACCTCTTTTTACCAGAGTTAGTATTTCGAGCATGGCCTGGTAGGGAGGGATAGCCTTCCGGTAGGGCCGGGGGCAGGTCATCGCGTCATACATATCGGCTATAGCTACAATACGGGCATAGCGATGCATGAGGTTCCGGTGTCTGGCTTTTGGATAACCCGAACCGTCTTCGCGTTCATGGTGCTGATAAATGATGTATTCAATAGATTCAGGCAGGCCTTTAATTTTTGAAACACTAAAGAGACCATCGAGAGGGTGCTTTTGAATAATGGCGAGTTCCTCTGGGGTAAGTGAACCTGTTTTGTAACGAATTTCGGGTAGAACAAATATCATACCGATGTCATGTAATAGCGCCCCAATAGCAATTTCAGAGATTTGACGATAACTATAGCCTGTAGCAGTTGCGATATTAATAGAATGAATGCATACATTCAAACTGTGATGATAAAGGTTTTCATCTCCCTGGGACTTTAGGTTGGAACAGTTGATAAGCATATTTCTGTCTTTGATAAACAGCTCAATAATACGTTCCACTAAGACAGATAGTGGCCTCGAAAGGGGCAGAGTACCATCCGCGATTTTATCAATAATAATCTTGGTGTCTGATAGGGTATCAAGGTAGGCCTGGATAAACTTTTGTTTGTACTCGATGGTTCGCTGTCTGGGAGATGTTAATAACTCATGAGACAAGCTGTTTCCTTTTGGTTTGTCCCATTCTGGATAGTAACTGAGTCTTGAGTCCAGGGTTTTTATTTTTGTGTTCTTATGATACCAGGTCATATTGGGCCTGGTCATCGGGTTTTGAATGGATCTGATTGTTTTATAGAGTTCTTTTACAACCAGATTAAGGTTCTGTGGTTCTGCTTTACGTTTCTGAGGAGTGATGGGGGGGGGGACCAGGGTGCTGGCATGGCCAAGATCAGATTCAGCCAGGGGCCTTTTGTCTTCAGTATAAACAAAAGTAATATGACGCATATGCATCCATCTCAGGAGTTCTTCGCTGAGTGCGGTATTTGCCGGAACCAGTACGGATTTATTTTCATCTATGATATCAGTATCGAATATGAGTCCGATTTCCAGTTTATCCAAAGAATGTTTAATTAATCTGTTATTCACTTAAAAATACCTGGTCCATACCGAAACTTATTATCCATAAGTTACGATTTTAATCTAAAAACACCAATATTCAGCTATAAAGGCTAAATACCACTCTTTATGTCGGATTAAATGGAGAAAAAGTTGAACCCTCAATAAATTGAGGTATTGGAGAATTTTGATTTTATTGATACCTTGATTTAGGTGTGGGGTGGGAAAATGGATATTTTTCTTTACAATATTATATGCGAATCTATTTTAAAGACAGCTCTATTAACCACTAACGATCAATTTTCCTTTCACCTTTAACAATAGACTATCTTCATAGAAACAACTTTAACATGAGGTAAAAAATGGAACAATTTAAATTCTTAAGACTGATTACAGGTCTCATGCTTAGTACTCTTCTCGTCACCGGAGCATTTGCTCAATTTGATGATACCAGTACCGGCTCTACAACTGAGACTACAGAAGAAACAACCTCTTCAACGCCGAGTTATACTCCTACTCCTTCCTATACTTCTTCCTACGGTTCAACTACCGAAAAAAGTGCTCCCAGGACAGCGGTCTATAACGCTGTAATGCAAAATAATGCCGCTGCGGATTTTACCACGGCTGACTATATGCTGCGCCCGCATCTTATTGGCGAGAAGCAATATGTATCCGCATCAGCTTTAGCACCAACTGTTTTAGGTACCAATGGTAGTGCCTATTTCGCCCTTCAGGCTGCAAATATGGCTTGGTTTGGTGGTTATGATGTTACTGCAGGTACCAATCAGAGAGTTCAGCTTGGTGTAGCCATGGGGGAACTTTTTGGCGCGGGTATTCTTTATGAATTTAACAGGGCATATACAAAAGATGCAGCTGAGAATAAGGCTTATACCACAGCAGTTGGAGATGCTTATGGTGTATTCGGCAGTTTTGCTCTGGGTAGCAGGATGAGTATTTATGCTAACCTGAACAGAGTAACCGCGCCTGTTGCTGCTACAAAGACTGAACCGGCAGGAGCTGGTGCTACCGATGTGGAAGTGAGCAGTGCTACAACCAATATTACCGCAGGATTTGCTCTGGATGCTGATGAAGAATTGTCACACGCTGTTTTAGCTCAAGTGGCAATTTCTCTTGGTGGAGCAGAGGATGATGTGTCACCAAAAACTATTGATCAGGGTGCAACAACAATGGCTCTTACTGTGGGCTATGGTATTCCTATGATTTTAAAAGAGGAATACGCAGTTTATGCTGGCGCAAACGCTGGATACACCTACGTTAAAAACGACAATGATATTGCCAATACCGAAAATACCTGGAGTAATATCCTTGTTTCTCCTAATATAAATTTCAGAAAAAAAATCGGTAAGGGCTTTGAAGCACAGTTAGGCGCTTCTCTCGCTCTTATTAATTACACCTCAAATCCCATAGATTTAGGCACAACTGATACTGAAGCTACAGCTCTCAATACTTCCCTTTTTCCAAATTTGGGACTTGGGCTTCGCTGGGTTACCGGTACTTTCGCAATCGAAGGACAGGTTAATCCTACTGTAATTACTAATGGACCAGATTTTATTTCTGGCGCTGGTTCCGCTTCCGCAGCTCCTGTTCCAATGCTGACTTCTCTTGGAATTACTGCAGGTTTTTAATAGAACCTCTACAAATTTAAAAAAATAACAAGGAAGCCTTTTTACTGTCAAAGCGGTAAAAAGGCTTTTTTTATATGGGAAGAATAATGTGCATATATCGCTTAAAACAAGAATTGTGAGCTTTTTGGCAAAAAAAGGATAATAAACAAATGTGATAAGCACTTGATTTCGAAACTATTTTATAGTATGATTTTTACATACAGGACCACAATATTTTTATTTTCCTAAGCATTAAATTCATTTAACTAAAAAGGTAATTCTATGAATACTCAAAAAGGTTTCACTCTTGTAGAACTCATGGTTGTACTGGTTATCATCGGTATCCTTGCGACGTTAGCAATTCCAAAATTCTTAACGGTAAGTGACAAGGCCAAAGCCTCTGAAGTCCCCACCGTAGCTAAAAACTGGGAAACATTACAAGCTTCTTATGTAATTGAGAAAGCTGCCTGTGGTATTAATACAGCCATTGGTTTTAAGGAGCCCACATCAGATTGGTGGACTTATTCTACTACAGCTACAGTTTTTACGGCTACTTCTAAAAAGGCACTTGGCGACTGTGCGGCGGGTAAAACACTCACATCTACTTGTGCTGCCAGTGGATATGAAGCTACGTTTACCCATGCGGGTGACGCAAGCTGTCGGGCATTGCTGCCTAGTTTTTAATATTCTTTAAGAAATCCCGTCTGTTTATGGTACCAGACCAGTCAGCACTTGATTTTTTACTCTGGTAAAAAAAGAGCCAGCCTTCAATATAAAAGGGCTGGCTTTTTGTTTGCGCATTTTACCTCTCACCATCCTACTGCGGCAGGCAGAGATATATAAGAGATTTTCTGCCCGGGTGACACCCACATAAAACAAGCGTTTTTCTTCTTCGTATTTCTCTTGGGTGAGCTCTTTTCCCATATGCTTGTGAGGGAATGTTCCCGTCTCAAGGCCCACTAAAAACACCACAGGATATTGCAGGCCTTTTGAACTGTGGATGGTTTGATAACCAACCTCTTTTGCGGCCTCGTCTCCACACTGGCCTTTAATCAGATTCCTATAATAAGCTGCCTGTCTGTTGAGGCGGTAGAGGATGGTAAAGTCGCTCCAGTTGAGTAGTTCTTCGCTCATCAGCCTGCGTATTTCTTCAGCTATCCATATTCCCTCTGCGAGGCTTGTGGGGTGGATGCGGGTAATGACAGGAAGGTTTTTAGTGAACAGGTTGTTATCCGATATTTTACCCGGTAGTAATCTTTTTTGAAGCTCTTTTGGCTTGTTTCTAAAAATGGTATTTGCGTAGTTGAGAACGCTTGCTGTGGAGCGATAATTAAGTTCCATTTTTATAACAGAGATGCCAGGAAATTCTTTAAATAGTTTTTCGATACACTGGCTGTCGGCTCCTCTGAAACCGTAAATTGCCTGGTCGTCGTCTCCCACCAGGAAGAGGTTATTTTGGGGTGCGGATAATAGTTTTATAAGGGTTAACTGGTCCGGGCTGGTGTCCTGGTATTCGTCAACGAGAAGATACTGGAATTTATTCTGATAATAGTTACGAACATCTGAGTATTCTTGAAGCAGAGTTGTTGCCAGGTATACCATATCGCCAAATGTCAGCAGGTTGTGTTCGAGAAGATAGTCGCGGTACATCGTTTGAGCAGCCTTTTTAATTCCGGAATGGTTTGAAAAAGAATCTGTATCCTGGTTTTGCTGTACCTCTCCGGATTTTCTTGCAGTGTAAAAGGGGGAGTCCATCCATTCGGTAAGCTCTTGGAATGATTGGTTAAGAGTCAGTCTTTTAGAAATATCTTGAATAAACTTTACCTTTTGTTCTTCAGATATGACTGAGGGCTTTTGAGTAAAACCGAGCCGTTCCCAGTTTGCTTTTCCGGTAACTTCTGTAGTGATAATATTGAGACTCAAACTGTGGAAGGTACTGGCCCTTGGTTGAAGGGGAGATGAATAACCAAAATCGTTTAGTTTATTAATTGCTCGCTCTGACATTTCTTTTGCCGCAGCCTCGGTAAAGGTAAGGGCCACTAAAGAAGAAGGCGATATTCCATTTAAAATGAGGTAGACAATTCTCGTGGTGAGGACGAAAGTTTTACCTGAACCTGCACCTGCTAATAAAAAAAGCGGGCCATTTTTGGCATGATCATACAGTACCGCCTTTTTCTGGGAAGAATTACAAAATTCAGTCAGCTTTTGGGCATGATTGTCTGTCATTAATTGTTTACACTCCTTTTTGTCCAGGTTTTAATCTGAATCGTAAGTGTAAAGATACTAATACAAAGAAACCATTATCCAGTATGACCAGATAATACAATAATATAAAAGCTATACAATAAGAAATACCCGGTTACCCGGGTATTGATAAATGCGAAAGCAAAGAAATGAATGAGGGCTATACCCAAAGGGCATATGTGTTATTAAAGAGGATGCTTACACACCTCTTTAATTGTGTATTATCTTTTGTTATGCGAATTAGCTTCTGCAGCTTCTTTAACAGCTTTGCGTCTTGCAGCTGTTTTTTTGCGCTTTTTTTCCTCAGAAGGCTTCTCGTATCTTTGTTTTTTCTTAACGTCTGAGATAATTCCCGACTTTTCGCAGGACTTTGACCAGCGTTTTAAAGCTCTTTCAAAAGACTCACCAGGTTTTATGATTACTCCTGTCACTTTGTAACTCACCTCACTTCATACGGTTAAAATTGAACATCAATAAAGTTATTTCAGGGGGGGGACAATGTCAAATCTTTATTACAGTATTCCAGTGAAAAACCGATAATTATATTGTTATGCTTATTTTTTTTGTAAAAAACGTAAAGAACTGGGATTTAGTTTCCCTAAAGCAAAAAAAAACTGTAATTTTAAGTTTAAATAAAGATAATCTGAGTAATCTGGAGGTTCGTTTTGATTAGAATTTTACTTTTGTCCTGCCTTATGGGCTTATTAGGTGCCAATTTTTCCGGCTGTAATAAAAAGCAAGAGCCACCTGTTATTGATGACGAACCTTTTGGAGAAGACACCGGTCTTCTGGAAGAACCGGAACTTGAGACGGTTGAAGAAGCTCTGCTGGAAGAAGAAGAATTGCTTCAACAAGAATCCGATCCTGGGCTAATAGAGAAAAAGCCGGAAAAAAAACTGATAAAAAAGAAACCTCTCCGTAAAAGTTCTCGGGTTTCACAAGAAGGTATTTCTCCAAATGGAAAATATGTTATCCAATTATCCATTTTCAAGAGTCGGGGCCCAGCTAATGCTCTTAGGGATAAACTGAAAGCCAAGGGTTACCCCGCATATATTTCTGATGTGCAGAGCCCTGTTCCTGATATGCCCGGAACACATTATAGAGTTCGGGTTGGTAATTTCTCAACTCTTGAAATAGCTAGAAATTTTGGTGAAGCAAATTTCCGTCCCGATGGTTATGATTTTTGGGTTGATTTTAAGCATCGGGACAGCAAGGGTGCCAGCTCGGCAGCAGTTAAAAAAACTGCTCCTCCGGCGAAGAAAGTAGCGCCGGCTCCGGTTAAAAAGTCTGCCCCGGTTGTAAAAGAAGAAGCTGTTCCACCTAAAAAAGCTGCAGTCATTCCTAAAAAGCCTGATACCCCAGTAAAAAAATCTGTTCCGGCTCCGTCTCCTCAAGTAAAACCAAAATCTGAACCTGTAAAAGATGCCGGGGCTTCAATTGATGACGCCTGGGATGAAAGTGGGGATGATGCTGAAGGAAAAACTGAAGGAAAAACTGGAGGAGAAGCTGAAGGCGATGACTGGGGTGCAGAAGATGATGAATGGTAGACATTTTTCTCTGTAAATTATAAAATCAGCTCCGGAGTAAACTTCCGGAGTTTTTTTATGGGTGAGAATACAAACAAAAAAACAGTTTACCTGCTTAGCTTAGGTTGTGCTAAAAACCAGGTGGATAGTGAACATATCTTAGCAGAAGCTTTGTCTCTTGGGTATCATAAGGTTGCTGCAGCATGTGAAGCGGGTTTAATTATTATTAATACATGTGGTTTTATTGAGTCTGCTAAGCAGGAATCTATCAATGAAATTTTAGAACACGGTCAATTTAAAACCCAGGGTCAGCAGTTGATTGTAGCTGGTTGTCTTTCGCAGAAATATACCGAAGCCCTTAAAACAGAAATTCCAGAAGCTGACTTTTTTACGGGTGTATATCAGCCAGGTAATATGCGCAGGCTTATTTTAGAAAAGATACATAAGGAACAGACATCCCATATTAGTAATTGTGAACCAGAACTTTTTTCTAACCGTGTGTTTATTGATGAAAAGTCCCACCATGCTTTTTTAAAAGTCTCGGAAGGATGCAACCGATCCTGTGGCTTTTGTGCTATACCCGGTATCCGTGGAAAACAGAGAAGCAGGACGATTAATGACATTGTGAAAGAGGCATGTACGTTGCAGTCCAAAGGAGTACAAGAAGTCTCATTAATTGCCCAGGATTTGAGTGCTTACGGTACTGATTTGGGGAGTGTTAAAGGTCAATTCTTACCTGAACTTCTGAGAGCCCTTATTGCAGATACTGATATCTCCTGGATCCGGTTGATGTATGCTTATCCTGATAATATAGCCGATGAGTTGCTTGATATTATATCGAATGAAAAACGAGTATGCAACTACCTCGATATGCCTGTACAGCATGCCAGTACCAATGTCCTGAAACTTATGCGCAGGGGGTATGATAATCAGGGTTTACGAGACTTATTGATGCGAATTCGGAAAGCCGTGCCGGACATCAGCTTGCGGACAACGCTTCTGCTGGGGCATCCGGGGGAGACCGAAGATGATTTTACAAGTCTCATTGATTTTATTGAGGAGATGCGGTTTGAGCGGTTGGGTGGATTTATTTATTCTGAAGAAGAGGATACCTGGGCAGCAAAAAAATTACATGGAATGAACGTAACTCAAAATATTGCTCAAGAACGTCTGAATAGAGTGATGGAAATACAGCAGGATATTTCCTTCGAGCTTAATCAACAAAAAGTCGGCTGTAGCCTGGATGTTATTATTGATGAACAGCTGACTTCTGGTGGAGAGTTTCAATATGTCGGCCGTACCATGGCTGATGCTCCTGAGGTTGATAATGCAGTTTATATAAAAGGAACAGGGTTAAAGCCCGGAGGTATAATCCCGGTTACCATTAAAAACGCCTGGGAATTTGATCTTGAAGGTAAAGCGACCTCCCTGGAGTAATGGGCACTGAGGGAAAAAATATTTATGCCCTTTGTGTATAAAACTATGCAGTTTTAGTGTATAGTAGTTTCGTTTTTATAATTCCGGGTGTTCTTTGAAGAGAAGAAATGGATCCTGTTCGGTTATAAATATATATTGCAAAGACCGGTTTGAACTCTGTAAATAATTGCTAATATGCCCCAGCCTCTTTTATCAGTTACCCTTATTACCAAAAATGAAGTCTCGCATCTGCCAGGGCTTTTAGAGTCTTTAGATGCCTTGCGGCAGTGTGTTCCGGTCCAGTTGGTTATTACTGATACGGGTAGTGAAGATGGCACAATAGAAATAGCCCGGGGAGCAGGGGCTGAAGTTTTTGAATATGTGTGGCAGGATGATTTTGCCAAGGCCCGGAATGCAGGACTGGAGCATTGCCGGGGTGAATGGGTTTTGTGGCTTGATGCAGATGATATAATCCCCCCTTCCACCGTTCATTGGCTGTGCGGGAATATACACAACCTTGATATGAATAAGGTCTATTTGTTTGCCATCGTATCCCCACATGAAGACGGCAGCAGTAATACATTCTCACAGACACGGTTGTTCCCTAACTTTAAGAAAATATTTTTTTCAAATCCTATTCATGAATCTATTTCGCCTTCGGTAAAAAAACTTGGCCTGAGTGGAGTAAATACTGGCCAGACCATTACCCATACCGGTTATTTTTCGGAACAGGCCCTGGAACAAAAAAAGATCAGAAACCAGCAGACTCTTGAACGCCTGGTGGGGGTTGGTGGGGCGTCAACCGCAATTTTGTTTTCACTTGCACGGACGTATCAGGTGGATGGAAAATATAATAAGGCGCTAGCCCTCTTTAATGAAATACTTAAAACACCTGGCGCAGAAGAAGAACAAAGAGATGTATATATCGCTTCTCATATTTACTATGGACAGTCACTGGCTTTTTTAGAACGTATTACTGAGGCCAGGGACTTTTTTGAACAGTATCTCTCTGTGGGAAAGGATAATCCCCAGTACCAATTTGAGTTTGCCAAGGTGTTGTTTGTGTTGGGTGAGAAAAGGAGAGCTGCAGAGTGCTTTTCTCAAACGCTCCATCTGCCTGTCATAAACTGGACTATACCAACAGACTGGGAATCAATAACCGGAGCCGCGTCTCACTTTTTAAAAGAACTGGAAGCAGGTGATTCAATGCTATGCAAAAACACAACTGGGAATACAGAGGATCACCCCTCATCTGTGATGCCAGAGCATATCTCGGTCTGCTCTATTATAAAAAATGAAATAGCAAACATCCCCGAACTGTGTGAGCAGCTTGTGAAAAGTGGTGTGGAGTGGATTGTTGCAGATACCGGCTCTACGGATGGTTCAGGACGTATGCTGGAAGAACAAGGTGTGCAGGTGCATCACTTCAAATGGGAAGATGATTTTTCCAGCGCGCGTAATTTTACCCTGCAAAAAGCTACCCGGCCCTGGGTCTTGTGGCTTGACGCAGATGATCGTTTACCAGAAGACTTTTGGGCCCGGCTCAGAGAGGCTACACGTGGGGCCACATCTGCAAAAAATCAGGCATTCCGTTTTATTGTAAAAAGTTTCCGGGATACAGGCACCCAAGACCTTTTCAGGCAAGTTCGGTTGTTTCCAAAGTGTGAGGGTATTTCTTTTAAAGGTCGCATCCATGAAGATATTAGTACTTCTCTACAAGAGCATAAAATAGAAGTTGTGGATACCGAGGTGGTTCTTTTACACCAGGGGTATTTTACAGAAGATGACCGTAAACATAAGCTTGATCGTAATTACGGGCTATTACAAAAAGAAATTACCGACCATCCACATGAGCCTGCAGTGGTGATGGAATATGGAAACTGTCTGTATCAGCGTGGAGAGTACCATGAGGCAATTGATGTATATGTTGGTTTATTGTTGCATTTGGGGATAATAGCGTCTGAAGACGCCGCTCTGTTGGCTCCCGTCCCTGAAAACGAAATACTCAGGTTTTTCCCTACTCTTATTGGAAACACCTACCGAAGTCTTGGCAATACAATAAGCGCCAGCCGATGGTATCGGGTGGGCAGGCAATGGGCACCTGAAGATTTGCAGTCATGGTATTGGCTGGGAAAAGATGCCCTGGGTAAAAATAATATTGATGAAGCTATGCAGTATTTTAAAGCTATTGAGTCTCAGGGGGTAACAATATCGAAGGTAGCTACCGATAATGCAACTATAAGACGAAATGCTCTTGGCTTTTTACTACTCTGGGAAATAGGGCAACCCGAATTACCTAAAGAATCGATTAAAGCTCATATTGAAGAACTGGTGGAAGGTGGTTTTGACCAATTTCCCGTTGATCCCCTGGTGCCGGCAGAATACTTTCAGCTTATAAAAGATTGGGATGCGTTGGTGAATTACTATTCCTTGTATTTAAAAGCCTTTCCGGCAGAAATTAATGTCTGGGAAAATTTTCTGGAAGTACTTTTGGTTCAAAACCAGTATTCTCTTGTACAGGAGTTTTTTAAGCAACAATCTCAAATAAACGGGAAGTCCGGTGTATTAGAAGCCTTTTTAGGGAAAAGTTTTGAAAAAGAAACCCCTGTGGATGCACGTGGCAGTGCCAATAAACCCTATGGCATTTATATCCAGGCTCTGGAAAAATTCTCTGAAGATGCAACTTTGCTGGTTTATTTTACCGACTGGGTAAATACATGCAAAAATTATCAGGAAGCCTATACAGACTTACTTAAAATAGATACCCCTTCTGAAGAATTACATAAACTCATCAAGCAGCTTGAAACATTAGCCTAAGAGTCTAAATCAAAAAAGAAACTTATAGGTGGCCAGGGCAATTGAAGATAAACATCCAGTGGCATACACAAAAAAGTCATAAAAGTGTTTTTGTTTCCAGTCTTTAATGGCTAAAAAGAGGCCGGACACAAAAAAAGCAGCTAGTCCCACCATGTCGTACTCGTAAATAGTAAACTGAATTGCCACACAGATTCCTACTCCTAACCAGAATGTGGCAACTTCTTCCCGGGTAATTTTTTCTATGCGTGATATGATCAGAATAAAACCGCTGAGCTGTACGATAAAGGTAGAAAGAAATACTCCCAAATCATGGCTTGGGAGGCCCATCCATTGAATGTTCTGGTTCATAAAATAATGTACTATGGTAACACATAGAGGAACAGAAAACCCTAACCAATAATATACGATTTCCGAGCTCTTTATTTTACGGCTACGGATAATGAATACGATGAGGCCCGTTAGAATCATAAACATGGCCCCAAGTACGATTCCAGAGGGACCACTGGTAAGACCAAAAGCTTTGTATTCGTTTAGTATGAATAAATCATGTAATCCCAAGATAAGCGCACTGGTAGTCATAATCCAACTGAAATGAATGAATGGGACTATGTTTCGGGGTGTGTCTTTTAAAATAGGGACTACTGTTGTCTTATGGGGGGCAAAACGCTTGCGTACAATTTTTGAAATTGGCTCTTTTCCTTCGTTTAGTTCTGTGATAATTTCATCAGCAGAATTGTATCGGTCCGTAGCGTCTTTTGCCAGGCATTTTTTTAGCACTTTTGTCCAGATAGGGGGGATTTGTTTGTCTTCGAGAATAGTGAAATCGGGCTCTTCATGTACATGTTTATACATCATAGAGGTATTGTCCCCTGAGAAGGGACCTTGTCCTACCAGCATTTCATATATCACAATACCCATGCTGTAAATATCGTTTCTTCCGTCTACTGCCTTTCCCCGAATTTGTTCGGGTGACATATATTTTGGGGTGCCTATGCTCCGGCCTGCGCCCGTAAGACGGGTACCGCTAATAGCTTTTGCTACGCCAAAATCCATTAAATAGGTATCACCGTCTTGTGAGATGATAATGTTATCTGGTTTGATGTCCCTATGGATTACTCCCTGACTGTGAGCATAGGCCAAAGCGTTGGCTGCATCACGAGTCACATATTGGATTTCTTCCATAGTAATGCCGCGTTTAATTTGTACACTAAGGGGGACACCCTCCACATACTTCATGACAAAAAAGTTAAAACTTGATACCTGGTCCACAGAGAAAATGGGGATAATATTGGGGTGCTCAAGTTTTGCTGAAATTTTAACTTCATGATGAAATCGTTTGAGAAACTCTTCGTCCATGCTTACTTCCGGGCGAAGCAATTTAATGGCTACTTGTCGTTCGAGGCGTACATCAATTCCCAGGTATACCTTTCCCATACCCCCATGGCCAATTTGTTCTTTTAATTCATATTTGCCTTGAAGGGCGCGCTGAAAATCCGCGAATTCGGTATCTCCTGTCGGGCCATCATTACTTTGCGGAGTAAATAAATTATAACCGCATTTGCCACAGAATCTGGCTGTTTTGGGGTTAGGATGTCCGCAATTATTACAAAACATGGTTTTAGTTATTTGCTTTTATGAGAATGATTGAAATATCGTCGGTGCTGCCGTTTTTAAGAGCTTGTTGTACTAAATTATCTTTTATATCCGTAAGGCTACCGCTACTGGTTAAAATTTCAGTAATTTGTTCATCTCTCACGACACTGTTAAGTCCATCGCTACATATAAGACAGTAGTTTCCGGGTGAAACAGGAATGGTAAAATGGTCAGGTTTTATGGCCTCTTTTATGCCGACTGCCCGTTTCAGAATGTTACGGTGAGGATGGATGAGATACTCTTGATAATCGATTATTTTGTTATCGAAGAGGTCTTGTACATAAGAGTGATCATGGGTTATTTGTTTTAATCCCTTATCATCTAAAACGTACAACCTGCTGTCTCCTATTGATGAGCAATATAGAGTCTCATTAAAGAAAAGGGCTGCAGTGGCTGTAGTGCCCATACCGTCATTTTCAGGATTGGCTAAACGATAGTTGATGATCTTATCATTGGCCTCTTCAAAGGCAAAGGGTAATAAAGACGAAACAGTTTCTTGTTTTTTGGTGGATGGCCAGGAGTTCCATTCGGATACTTTGGATTCAAAAACATCTTTTACCATTTTACTTGCCACTTCTCCTGCAGCCATGCCGCCCATGCCATCCGCCACCATAGCGAAATGTGCGTTTCCCAACACCAAAACCTGGTCCTGGTTCTCTTTTCTTTCAACTCCCTTTTGACTATGGTCTGCAAATTCCAAATGCATTGTAAAACTTTTAGCTGGTGAAAAATTTTAAAAAATATCAATTTCATTATACCATATTCTTCTATAATATGCTCAAAATTCATATTTTTATAGCCAGATTTTTTCCATAACCATTTGCTATTTTTCTAAAATAGATGCTTAAATGTATAATAATACGAAAACGAGCTTTTAAAAATATATTATAAGTCTCTAAAATACAAACTGTTATTTCCCGTGAGTAACGAAAATAAATTTTCTAGTGTTTTTATTACTATCTCTTGCAATAATTGGAATATTAACTAGATAAAATGTCATTCTGGGGTTGTTACTTGGCTTAAAAAAAGATTTTTTACAATTATGAAGGCACCCAAAAAACGTAAAAAAAAGAAGAAAATGATTTTGGAACAGCCAGATAATAATTTGCCCATAGATTTAAATAAAGCTTTTGGAAAAATATTAAAGCCTTTTTCGCTTCCCTATTTACCGAATACCCTTTCTGTGGTTATGATTGTTAAAAATGAATCGGAAAATATTAAAGCTGCGGTGGACTCCTTTTCTGGGATAGCTGACGAAATTATTATAAACGATACGGGCTCCACTGATGGAACCCAAGACATTCTGGATACCCTTAATGTAAACTGGTTCCAGACAGAGTGGCAGGACGATTTTTCTCTGGCCAGAAACCAGAGTTTAGAAAAAGCACGCTGTTCCTGGGTATTATGGATGGATGCAGATGATCGTCTTCCCTCAGATCAAATAGAGAATTTTAAAAAGCTAAAAACAGCTCCTTTAGACAGAATATTTGGGTTTCAGGTAATTAATACTCAGGCTGGTCGACCATTGGGGTCTCGGTTTATGCAGCTGAGGATGTTTCCTAACCATCCGGAAATTCGCTTTACCCGTAAAATTCATGAACAATTTATCCATAGTGCAGCCCGCTTGGGGGTGCACTGCATGTATACTGAAACGGTCATCCATCATACTGGTTATGAGGATGAAATGAAAAAAAAGCAAAAAGCCAGGCGCAATCTTGAGCTTGCTGGTAATGAAAGTGAAAAAATCCAAAGTGATCCGGTTTTTGCGACCTGTACAGGAGATTCTTATTATATACTTGAGCAATGGGAAAAGGGTATTCAATCCTATAAAATCGCATATGAGCACCCCACTATTCGGCATGCAAACAATGATATTTACCGGATTCTTCCTAATAACATTGGGATCGGGTATCAGAAACAAGGACAATTTGATGAAGCGGTTAGCTGGTACAACAGGGCTATAGAGCGTAATCCCACAAACCTGGAGCCTGTATTTCATAAAGCGACCACGTTAGAACTCTTAAAAAAAGGCCAGGAAGCAGAGGCCTGTTACCTTAAGGTTATCGACATGCCTCTTGTGCATAGCTCCACCGGTAATCAGTATGACAGTCTCAAAATTTACAGCTTCCACTACCTCTCCCGTATGTATATGTCTGAGGGGCGGTATGCAGAAACCATACCTCTTCTTGAAAAAATGCACCAACAGTATGACATGGTGATCGAAACATGGGAGGCCCTGGGAGATTGTTACCTTAATACCGGCCAAAAAGAGAACGCCAGGAGCGCCTGGGAAACTTGTATTGGTCTGAACCCCGCTAAATTTGTGCACGTGTATTACAAGTTGCTGGATGTTTTGCAGGCACTGGGAGACAAGGATAGTTTTATCCGATTAGCGGATCAGGGGAGGCAACAATTTTCGGATTTTAAAACTGTTTCTTTTGTAGAAAAAAATCTCACAGCAAATCCTAATATTGACAACCGGCAACCAGATACTTCATTGTGCATGATTGTAAAAAATGAAGAGAAGGTGCTTGGGGCGTGTCTTGCTTCTGCTGCTTCTCTTTTTGATGAAATAATTATAGCTGATACAGGTTCCCGAGACAATACCGTATCTATTGCGAAATCTTATGGTGCAAAAGTTGTTTCATTTCCCTGGCAGGATAATTTCAGCTTGGCCAGGAACGCTTCTCTTGAACCTGCGAACGGGCGTTGGATCATGTGGCTGGATGCTGATGATGTGGTTCCTAAACATGAGGTGTCCCGGATCCGTGAACTCCTGGTGGGTCCTGCGGATAAGGCCTATGGTTTTATGATTCAAAATAGCTCTGATGGTGGGAAATCCGGTACGGTTTTTAATCAGATTCGACTGTTTCCAAACCGCCCTGATATTCGTTTTTCTGCTCCGGTTCATGAACAGGTGTTACCAGCTATAGAGACCACTGGTATTCCTGTTGAATATACATCTATCAAAATTTTTCACACGGGTTATCAAAACCAGGAAATTTCCAGGCAAAAGCAAATTCGGAACAAGAAAATCCTGGAGGCCCAGATAGCAGAGGGTAAGCCGGTAACAGCGGTTACCTATTACACTCTTGGTGCGGCTTGTATGGATTTAGGCGATCATGAAAGTGCTCTCGAATGGTTTATGCGGTCTGTGGAACTCGCAGAAAAAACCGGGACGGATCCTCACATTATTGCGGCAGGCCCGGCAAAAACTGCTTCGGTTCTTGCAAATTTAAAACGCTACAATGAAGCCTTGAAGGTACTTGATATTGGATTGAAGCAAAATGATGTATTACCTGAAACGGTGCTTGTTAAGGCACAGATAGAAGAAGTTCTGGGGAATACACAAGAAGCCTTAAAGTGGTATACCAGGCTGCTTGATTTTACTGAAAAACCTGTTTTTCTGCCTGTTGATTATCGGTTGTTGAAAATTAAAGCGCTTGAATTTATTGGTGGATATTGGCATCGGAAGGGAAATAACGGGCTTGCAGTTGCGTGTCTAAAAGCGGGAATCTCTCTCCAAGACGGCGGAGATTTTACCAACAGCGATTTGGAAAGGTTAAAACAAAAATATCAGTAGCCCCGATTGAGTGGCTAAGGGGCCTGAAAATTTATTTTATTTTTTTGACTGAAATATGACTCCATACAAAATAATGTAAAAATAGAGGCTCCTTTTTCATTTAGGTGGGAATAATCTACAAAAAGGGAATCATGCATTTCTAAGGTACTTCCGTCTATAAACGTATGACCTGATGACCGTAATATATTTTCAAGAACACTGATATGTTTAACCATACGAACGGAGTAATCCGGTCCTTTTGAAGCTTCCCGCAAAGGAGATTGCATGAAAATCAAGTGAACGCCCTTGCTTGCAAGAAACGTTGATAAGCTGTCTAGGTAATTGTATGTAAGAGTATCAATAGAATCGAGGGAGGCCTTTTTTTTCCAGCGTTGGGGGATAATGGTGAAATTTTCTGTCGCCAAAGGCACTCCGCCATACGTGTCAAATTGTAAAGAAGAATACATGGCGTTACTTGTGTAATTTGCACGATTGGCAAGGGAATACTTTTTGACCTTTTTAAGATCTAAGTATTTTAACTGGTAATAAAGGTTGAGTCCTCCCTGTATATAACCTATCCACTTCTGAGGGTCATATTGAATTCTCTGGGGTGCAAAATCCATGTAATTGCTGACAATGAGCACCTTTTTAAGGTTATGTTCCTGAAGGAAACCTTTTAAAAGTATATATACATCAGCTATGGTGAGCCCCCAGGCACTTATGTTTAGGTAGGTATGACGGTCAAGGTGTTTTGTAACTGCGCGGGAATTCAGGTTGTTGAGCGTCATAGAAGAACCTATGGCCAGGTTGCTCAGTTGTGTTTTGTCCCTTTTTTTGAAATACTGGCTGGCTTCATTAAATGAATAACTATTTGAAATCCATGGAGCTGCCGGATAGGGTAGCAGTGTGGCGTAATAAATCACAAAAGGCAGGGCTGTTAAGCTGAAAAAGATACTTGCGTTAATGATAAATCGATTCATGATTTCTAAAACTGAAAATAGATGAACTCTTGCTGTTCTGCTCCCCAGAAAAACAATGAGGCAATTAAAACCCAGTAGATTGGCCATCGCACAAACTTGGGAATAGAGTTGGTATTCATATGCAATGCGTGGGGCTTGTTACGTTGGAACCATTCTGTTATCATGAGGCCCGCTATCAACAGTAATAATTTATAGGACAAATAATGGGGCCAGGACAGAAATGTGGGGGAATATATGCCACTAATATACTGAAAAGCCTGTTCTATATTTTTAGCTCTAAAAAAGATCCAGGTAAAAAGAATAATGAGGAAAGTGGCACTGATTTGTAACATATTTTTTATTGATGTAAACAAAGGACCTGAGTTGTTCGGGTAGGCTGTGGTACAAAAATGAGACAGGGAATAGAAACAAGCATGGAGTGTCCCCCATAAGATAAACGTCCAGTTTGCACCATGCCATAAACCGCTTATGATAAAAGTGATATAAATATTTCTCAGCCAATACCATCGGCCGTGGCGGTTTCCTCCCAAAGGAATATAGACATATTCTTTAAACCAGGAAGAGAGGGAAATATGCCACCTTTGCCAGAATTCAGCAAGATTACGGGATAAATAGGGGGAGTTAAAATTCCTGGTTAAGTTAAAACCCAGTAATTTTCCACATCCAATGGCAATATCGGAATAACCTGAAAAATCACCGTAAATCTGGAAAGTAAAAAAAAATGCTCCCAGCAATAATGTACTTCCTGACTGGTGTTGGTAATTTTCAAAAATTTCATTAACATATACTGCACAGTTATCAGCAATAACCATTTTCTTAAAAAGTCCCCATAATATCTGGCGCATACCATCTGATGCCTTCTGGAAATTAAATACCCGGGAAGCTAAAAATTGTGGAAGGAGATTTTTTGAGCGTTCAATAGGGCCGGCTACAAGCTGTGGAAAAAAACTTACAAAAGAAAAAAATGC
>JADFYW010000068.1 GCA_015232855.1 Fibrobacteria bacterium | reverse complement strand
GGGACTTAGCGCTTTATGAACAGATTTATGGAGTACAGCATCCTTTGCCAGAATTGCTAAAAGATGCTTTGTACGGATTACCCGAAATTTATCACAAGGAAATCCAGAATGCAAAAATTGTAGGAAATCCAGGTTGTTATCCAACTTCTATTTTATTGCCAGTTTTGCCACTGCTTGCTAATAGACTGATAGATCCTTCTCTCATAATATCCGATTCAAAATCGGGAGTATCCGGGGCGGGGCGTGCAGCAAATGGGACAACTCATTACATTAATTGCAATGAGTCCATCAATGCTTATAAGGTAGGAGATACTCATCGGCATCTGTCTGAAATTCAGGAACAAATGCGTATTACTGATGGGCAGTTCGGTGAAGTTCTTTTTACCCCTCATCTCACCCCAATGGCTCGAGGAATTCTTTCCACTATTTATCTGGATTTTGCTCCTGGTGTCAGTGCCAGTCAGATTACTGAATGCTTAAAAGAAAAGTATGCTGATGCATCCTTTGTGCACTATGTTTCGCATTCTCCCAAAACATCAGATGTAAGTTGTACCAATAATTGCCATTTTAATGTTTATTTTCCAAAAAGCGGTAAAAAAATCATCATTCTTTCAGTTATAGACAATCTTTTAAAAGGCGCTGCTGGTCAGGCGATCCAAAACATGAATATTATGTTTGGTTTCAATGAAACCGAAGGCTTGGTTTAACCGATTATGAGTTTTCCTTTAACCGTAATTAAAATTGGCGGCTCCATAGCTGAAGAGGACAAATGTCTTTCAGAAATTGCCGCAAGTTTATGCGATGTTGTTCAACAGGGACATAAGCTTGCTCTTGTCCATGGTGGTGGAAAAGATATAAACCGCAATCTTTTATTGCTTGATGAAAAGCCTTTGTTTATTAATGGTTTAAGGGTTACGAGCCCGAAAACTATGGACATGGTCGAAATGACATTAAGTGGTTATGTGAACAAAAAACTTGTTGGGTTTATCAACCGGCAGGGAGGGCGGGCAATAGGGATTAGTGGAGTAGATGCATCAATGTTTGTGTGTGAACCTGTTTCAGAAAACCTGGGGCAAGTGGGAAGCATTGTAAAAGTGGATCCCTATCCGGTTGAGGTCCTACTAAACAATGGGTTTCTACCGGTTGTTTCACCAATTTCGGTAGATAAAGAATGTATTCATTATAACGTAAATGCAGATGAGGCCGCACGGGCTCTTGCAAGTGTATTGCGAGTAGATAAACTTGTGTTTTTATCTGATGTAGCAGGAGTTTTAGATGCAAACAATGAATGTATACCGGAACTTACTCCGTCAATAATAGAAGATTTGATTCAGGAGGGAGTGGTAAAAGATGGGATGATACCAAAGTTAAACTCCTGTGTTTCTGTCTTAAAATCAGGGGTGGGTGCTGTTCACATTTGTGGATGGCAAGGAAAGGCCTGTCTTACCGACCAATTGCTGGCTGATAAGAAAAATGGTACAATCATAAGACTATAAAAGCCCTTTTCGCTTTCATTTTTTATTATTTTGAAGTTTTGAAGGGAAATTATTGGATATTTCGGTTATGACACAGAGGACTATAGATACAGATTCACAATATTTTATCGGAAATTACGGCAAGCGTGATTTTTCTTTTTCCCATGCATCGGGTTCTTATGTTTGGGACGAAAATGAGAAGAAATACCTTGATTGTACTACCGGTATTGCTGTTAATGCTTTTGGTCATTGCTATCCACCGGTGGTAGAGGCTATTAAATCACAGTGTGAAAAATATATCCATGGCAGCAATTTGTATCTGATGGAACCGCAACATACATTAGCCGGTTTACTGATTGAAAACACTTGTTTCGACAAGGCCTTTTTTTGTAATAGTGGAACTGAAGCTATTGAAGCGGCAATTAAATTCTCCCGGAAATTTCACAGTGCAGCAGGTAATCCGGAACGTGTAGACCTTATTACATTTGAAAATTCTTTTCATGGCAGGACTTATGGTGCATTGGCCGCTACAGGGCAGCCTAAGTTACAAGAAGGTTTTGGACCTATGCCGAAGGGCTTTCGGATGTTACCTCTGAATGATGTCGAAGCCTTAGACAAAGCAATAAATACAACAACAGCTGCTGTGCTGGTTGAACCTGTTCTTGCCGAGGGTGGAGTTATTAACCTTACTGAAGAATTTACCTCTGCCCTTAAGGCTGTCGCAGAAAAGGGTGTATTAATTATTGCAGATGAAATTCAAACGGGTCTAGGGAGGACGGGGTATTTGTTGGCAAGTGAGAGTTGGGGGGTTATGCCTGACCTTATAACCCTCGCAAAACCTCTTGGTGGTGGGTTGCCTCTGGGTGCGGTATTGTTGACAAATAAAGTGGGTAAAGCGATTAGCAAAGGAGATCATGGAACAACCTTTGGTGGGAATCCTGTTGCTTGTGCCGCTGGAGTTGCGGTATTGAAACAATTACTAACGCCAGGATTCCTTGTCGGTGTCCAGCATTCAGCAGATCATTTCCGGAAACAGCTTGAAGTCTGGGCCACATCAGGTTCGGGTTCTTTCTTTAAAGATTTGGAAGTACCGCTTTTAGGAAAAGGTCTTCTGATTGGTATCCGATATAAGGGTGATTTGGATAAGTTATTGCTTACTTGCAGAGAACAGGGATTACTGGCCTATCGGGCCGGTGCTGATGTCATGCGGTTTCTGCCGCCTCTAAACATAAGTAAAGAAGAAATTGAAGAGGTTATGACTATTCTTCATGAAGTAGCGAAAGTCCTGTCCTAATACTTAAAATCCAGGTGTGACAATGCCAAAAACCTATCGAAAAGTGGAAAAGACCTACCGGCCCGGTGAGATTATCTTTAAAGAAAATTCTGATTGTGATGGTATGTATATTATAAATGCCGGCAAGGTTTCTGTTTATAAAACTCTGTCGACAGGAGATGGCGTTGAAGAAATTGAGTTAGTTCAACTCGGCCCCAAAGGTATGTTTGGTGAAATGTCGCTCATTGATGAAAATAAACGTTCAGCTGCTGCAAAGGCTCTGGAAACGACAAAAGTAACCATTATTACCCGGGAAATGTTTCATGATCAGTTGAGCCGATTGCCGGTATGGGTGCTCACTTTGATAAAATTACTGGTAAACCGGCTGAGGGCAACCAATGCCAAACTTCAGTCTCAGGAAAGAATACTTTCACGGCAAACATCAATGAGTCAAGCAAGTAAGACTACTTCTGTTCTGGATGAGGACGATGACGATGATGATGAGTTTGAAGAAGATGAAGTAATCAAGAAACCAGAGATTGCTTTGGAAGAAGAAGATGATGATGACGATGACGATGATATTGAATCATCTGAAGTAAACGAAGATGATACCAAAGAACATGAACAAAAGGCCGCACAAAATAAGGATGCGGCCGAGACAGACAAACTGCTGGATGAACTGGATTTCTAGAGGTCTTTTTCAGGTCACATTACTGTTTTTTTAATCAGCTTATTATATTTATCGCATAGTTGTAAATCTCGATAATTTACAGCAATTGGCATTTTTATTGTAATGTACTCAGAGTATTTTTTATGAAAGGTTTTATCTAATGGCTAAAAAGAAAAAAGTAGTATTGGCTTATTCCGGTGGGCTTGATACCTCAGTTATCATTCCCTGGTTAATAGAAAATTATGATGTGGATGTTGTTGCCTTTGCTGCAGATGTAGGGCAAGGAGATGTAGAAACAGCCCCACTGAAAAAGAAAGCTGCGAATAGCGGCGCTATCAAATGTATTGTAAAAGATTTAAAACGCGAATTTGTGACTGAATATGTATGGCCCACTTTAAAAGCTGGAGCTATTTATGAAGGCGCGTATTTACTTGGAACATCAATGGCCCGTCCTCTGATAGCTAAACATCAGGTTATGGTTGCGCGGCAAGAAAAGGCCTGGGCAGTTTCACATGGAGCCACTGGTAAAGGTAATGATCAAGTGCGTTTTGAACTGACTTATATGGCTATGGAGCCTAAGCTTAAAATTATTGCGCCCTGGAAAGATCCAAAATGGGATTTACAGTCGAGGGAAGACGCCATTGATTATGCGAAAAAACGTAACATTCCAATCCCGGTATCAAAAAAGAAAATTTATTCTGAAGACGGAAATCTCTGGCATCTTTCTCACGAAGGCGGTGTGCTGGAACATGTGGACAAGGCTCACAATTTTGATATGTTGAAAATATCTGTCACTCCTCAAAAGGCACCGAATACACCTGGATATGTAAAAATCGCCTTTAAAGATGGTATACCTGTGTCTGTAGATGGAAAACGGATCTCACCGGTATCAATTATCGAAACTTTAAATAAAATCGGTGGCAAACATGGCTGCGGTCTTTTGGATATGGTTGAGAACCGTCTCGTAGGGTTGAAGTCTCGTGGTGTTTATGAAACTCCTGGAGGAACGTTGTTGTACAAGGCCCATTCAGCGCTTGAACAGCTTGTATTAGATCGGGACACTTTGCAATACAAACAATTGGTTTCAAATAAATATGCTCAGCTCGTTTACGATGGTCTTTGGTTTACTCCGTTGCGTGAAGCCCTTGATTCTTTTGTAGATGACACACAGAAAGTAGTAACCGGGGAAGTAACCCTTAAATTGTATAAAGGAAATATTACTACTCATAAAATGGCAAGCCCGTTTTCATTGTATGATCCAGACCTTGGTGGCTTTGCTAATGTGGAAATGTATGACCAACAGGACGCTAATGGTTTCATTCGCTGTCTTGGGCTCCCCATGAAGACCAGAGCTTTGTTGTTGAAAAAGTGATTTTATATTCGATTGTTTGAGTCAATGCTGATAGTGACTGGGCCATCATTTACTGAGGCTATTTTCATGTCAGCACCAAACACACCGGATTGGACGGGGCGGGGGAGATGTTTCTGCAAGGTACTCAGAAAATCTTCGTAAAGTGGAATTGCAATTTCCGGGGCGGCTGCAGTAGTAAATGAGGGACGATTCCCTTTTTTGGTTGAAGCAAACAGGGTGAACTGGGAAATGACCAATACTTCACCGTCAATATCAAGTACAGATCGGTTCATGGGTTTTTTGTCATCAGGAAAAACCCTCATTTTGCTGATTTTTTTGACCAGCCAATCAATATCATCCTGGGTATCAATAGTACTGATGCCTAAATAGATTAACAGACCCGGTCCAATGAGTGCTTTTTCTTTTCCATCAATAGTTACCGATGCTTTTTGGACTCTTTGGAGAACAACTTTCATATTCGGTCGCTATACCTTCCTGATACCATTACGCTGAGTTGTTCAAACTGTTTGTCTGTAATGGTATGAACTAAATCCCCAAGAGTGAATACTTTTTCACAATGTTCACATATGAAATGGACTTCTGAGCAAGAAAAACGAGTATACAGAGTGCCTGTTTGACAAACTGGACAGTCCACCCAGGTATTTGCCTTAAACATCGTCCCATTCCCTGTGAAATTGTTCCAAAAAAACATTCATGAATTTGTGACGTTCTTTACCGATGTTTTTAGCAGTACTGGTATTCAACTGACCTTTCAGTAAAAGTAATTTTTCGTGAAAGTGATTGATAGTAGTACTCTGATTTTTTTTATACTCTTCAAAAGTATGGTGTTGTACTGGGGGAATGTCTGGATTATGCATTTCCCGGTTTTTATTACCTCCATAGGCAAAGGCCCTTGCTATACCGATTGCCCCCATCGCGTCAAGCCTGTCTGCATCTTGTACTATTTCCCCTTCTATGGTTGACATAGGTGTGGGGACTCCCGAACCCTTAAAAGAAAGGGTATTGATGATATCACATACCCGATTTATTGTTTTGGATTCAACATCCAGTTTCCCTAGCCATTCAGCAGCCAATCGAGGTCCTACAGTTTCATCACCGTTATGGAATTTCCAGTCAGCAATATCATGCAAAAGAGCCGCAAGCTCTACAATGAACAAATCTGCGCCTTCTTTTTCCGCTAATTTAATTGCCAGGGTCCATACCCGGTAGACATGCCACCAGTCATGGCCGCTACCTTCGCCTTTCAGTTTATTTTGAACGAAATCGCTGGTTTGGGACAGTACTTTGCTATTGGTTTTTTTCATAAATTATGCTTAAAGGAATCTGGTTCTGATTTAAAGATAAATATTTTCTATTATCTGTACATTTAGGGAATATAGAGGTATTGTTTTTGGTCTAAGAGTCAAGTATGAAATTCCTTTGCATCATTTTAAGTATTCTGGGTCTTGCACATAGTTTTAATGAGTATGAAGCCGTGCAGATGGCCCTTGAAAAAAGCCCAAATATAAGGGTTAGTACCATAAATTTAACCCATGACAGTTTGAATCAAATAATAACCCGGTCTGATGCAGCCGTACAGGCTGAAGTTTCTGGAAATAATATTATTGAAGCCCATCCTGCAACCAGGATGAGTTATGGGGATAATTCAACAACGTCGAATTCAATAGAATCTTCCGCTGGGGGTACCATTTCCAAATACCTGCCTGGGGGAGGGCAACTTAGCGCTTCGGTAACAGGAGCAGTGTCAAAAAATCTTGATAGTTCAGGTAGCTCGGTTACCACAACCACAGGTGTAACAGCCATTCAACCTTTGTTGAAGGATGCCTGGTCAAACGCACCTATTGATTATGAAATTGAAATTGGAAAGAAAAATCTGGCGAAATCTTTTGAAAAATTTAAAAGTGATGTTCTGGAAATACTCACGGAAGTACGGAACAGTTATCTTGATTGGCTTGGAGCTACACGCACTGTTGCTATTCGGGAAATGGAACTGAACTTCACGACGGAAGCTCTGGAATATGAAAAGGCCAGATTTTCTCTGGGAGAAAAAGCCGAGATGGATACGCTGAGCGGGGCCCTTGAATTATTACGCGCTAAAGAAAAATTGTTATCGGCAGCATATGAAGAACGGGCAGCAAAGAGGCAGTTAGCTTTGGAACTTGGAATTTCACCTGAAGATTTACCACCCCTTACCGATTCATTAATTGAAGTAAATACATTGCCATCAGAAAATGCTATTCTCGCTCAGATTAATAAACATGATTATGAATTAAAACTGCTTGATATTGGCAGAGAAATTCTTGAAATGCAACAAAAGAAATACGGTAACGCTTTATTGCCTCGTTTGGATGTTAAAGCGGGTGTAAGTAATGTTCAGCACGGAAGTATGTATTTTTCTGGTTCAGATGCCACTGCTTCCCGTCCTAATGTTTTGGACCCATGGGTAGGTATTAATTTTTCATATGATATTTTTTCAAGGAAAGCACGATATCAGAAAAAGCAGGCTGTCTTATCTCTAAAGTCAAACAATATTGAAAGAACATATGCGCTTAATCAACAAAAGTCAGAAATATCGGATTTTCTGGACGCCTGGAAGCAAGATGAAGCAAGACTTTCTATCAGGCGCTCTGAAATTAAAATTGCAGAACGGAATTATGAATATGCAGTTCAGCGTTATGAGTTAGGAGAAATTGATAATCTGGTAAAATTAAAAGCAAGAAACGACCTTATCAGCGCCCGTTTAAACCGGCTACTTGCCGAAATGAATTTGAAGAAGCTGGAAATTGCTGTGGACAAAGTTACAGCCAATGTATTAAACCGGTTTGGTATACGGCTTGAGAATAGGCAATGATCGACAAGGTTAAAATAATGTTTATCACCGTAAGTAATATGGTGTTGTATAAAAAATTATAAGGGAATGTAAGGATGATATCATGATCATGGAAAAGCAAAGGATTATCCACTCTGTTTGGTTTATAGGCCTGACGGTATTTACTTTTTTCCTGTTGACCCATTGCGGAGGGAAAACGAAAACAGATGATTTGGTACGTAAAGATGTTGTCCGTAAGGTTGATTTAAAAGATGTGATATCTCAGACCGGAGAAGTACAACCGATTATTAAAGTTGAATTGAAATCAGAAGCCAGTGGTAAAATCGAGAATGTATATGTTAAAGAAGGTGAACGGGTAAAAAAGGGTGATAAAATTTTAAAAATAGACCCAACCAGGTTGCTCACTCAGAAAGAAAAGCTTGATTTAGCTGTGCAAAAAGCGGTCCTTAATAACAAACTGGCAAAACGGGATTTCGATAATGCACAGAAACTCTATGAAATGGGCCAGATGCCTCAGAATAAGCTGGAAGATTTGAAGAATGTATATGAATTAACAAAAATTTCTCTACAGGAAAAGGAACTTGAATTAAATGATGTGGAGTACCAGTTAACCAAAACCCTTATAACTGCTCCAATGGATGGTGTATTGATAGCTTTACTTGTTGAAGAAGGTGAAATCGCAGTTTCCGCCACTTCGGGGTTTTCCGGCGGTACCGCTATTGGTACAGTTGCAGATATAAACAAACTTGAAGTCGTTACGCAGATTGGTGAAGTTGATTACGGAAAAATTAAAAAGGATCAGATTGTACAGATTAGTATGGCCTCAGATAAAAATGCAATGACATCAGGATGTGTTTCTTTTGTGTCTTTAGCTGCTAAAAAAGAAGCTAATAGTAACATCAGTAGTTTCGAAGTGCGTATAGCTATTGACTCACTTATTCCTGCTCTGGTCCCCGGGGTTAATGTAAATGTTGATTTCATTATTCTGGAAAAAAAGAATATTACTGGTGTGCCATACAGCATGGTCCAGAAGCGTAAGCGGGGTAATGGCGAAATGTATTTTGTTTTGCGACCCTCTACCGGAGAAACCGATACCAAATCAGGGGATATGTTACCCGAAGATACCAAAAAAGAAAAACGTGACAGGAGAGGGGGGCGGTATGGTGAAAATGTAAAAAAAAGGATGGAGAAAAAAAATCAGGAACGGGAAGAACAATTAAAGAAACTGAAAATTATCTCAGCAAAAATAAAAGTAGGCGCAACTGATTATCGGTATTATGAAGTACTTGAAGGACTCGTTCCCGGAGATACGGTTGTAAAGGTGCTTGGAGGAGAGCGCTGAAGCAAAAACCAGTAATGTTCTGGTGAAATCTATCCTCAACAAAAAAACTGATTACTTTTAATAACTTACGGACTATCATGAAACATGGCAACCAATAAACTTATACTCCGCACCACAAATCTTTGCAAGTCTTATCAGCTTGGGAAAGAAAGTCTGCAGGTCTTATGTGATGTGGGTCTGGAAATAACCAGTGGTGAATTTGTTGCTATAATGGGGCAGTCCGGAAGTGGAAAATCGACCTTACTTAACATTCTTGGCTGTTTGGATACACCAACCTCAGGGGAATATTATCTGAATGAGGTGCTTGTTAACGGTTTAAGTCAGTCCAGATTGGCTGATATCCGAAATCATGATATTGGCTTTGTCTTTCAGAATTTTAATCTTCTGCCCAAATTAGATTTGATTGCTAATGTGGAGCTTCCCATGATTTATGGGAATGTACCAAAAGATAAACGCAAAAAAAGTGTGGAGATGATTTTAAAGCAACTAGGACTTTGGGAACGTCGCTTTCATCGTCCGAACGAAATTTCAGGTGGACAGAAACAAAGGGTAGCAATTGCCAGAGCTCTTGTAAAACAACCGGCTATTATTCTTGCCGATGAACCAACGGGAAATCTTGACTCCACGACAACTGAAGAAATTCTGGTGTTGTTTGAGCAATTACATAAAGAAGGAAATACTATTTTGGTGATAACCCATGAACCTGAAGTTGCCAGTAGGGCCCAAAAAGTGTATAAGCTTTTAGACGGAGTTCTGACTGAGGACCGCTGATGCAGCGTCTGGTTAGCTTATTTTTAATTAATACAAAACTTAGTATCACGGAGATGCTGAGTAACAAAACCCGTTCAGTTATTAGTTCCTTTGGTGTTTTTCTGGGCGTAGCTTCACTTCTGGTTCTTTTATCTTTTATCCGGGCCATGAATAAGGAAGTGTCCCAGCGCATTGTTCAGATGGGCGGTCTGGATATTCTTGAGATAAAGCAACTCAGTGCAGAAACGCCTGAAGAAGAAATGGAATTCAGGCGTTCCCCTGGTTTGTTAATGCAGCAACTTGAACAACTGCAGGAGGAAATCCCTGAAATAAGTATGATTTTACCACAGGTATCCATTGGACATGTAGAACCAAGCTGGGCAGGTAAAAAAGGGCACGCTCATCCTGAAGCCGTTGGTGTTCACCACCTGGAAGCTTTTAATTATGAAATATCTGACGGCAGGGCTCTTAGCCCAGATGATTTTGAACGGAGTGCGCGGGTCTGCATTGTTGGAAAAGGTGTTGTGGACCGAACTTTCCCTCCGGATGTAAATCCCATTGGGCAAAAGCTCACTTTTATGAATTTAACTTTTGAAATTGTCGGGATAATTCAATCGGAGGGGATGAGGGATCAGCGAGCCCGGGCGCTCCTGCTTCCCTATGATACCTGGGTAAAATATATCGGAGGGGTAAATGCACCCCTGGCACAGGTTAGCTTAAAAATAAGTGATATGCAAAAAATAAATAAAATCAGTAATACCATTATCGAACGTCTTACAGAACTTCATCGTGGTGTACGTGATGTTGATGTGGTGATGAATGTAGAACGAATAAAAGAAATGAAGACAACCAATAATGCACTTAACATATTACTGGCTATACTGGCACTTCTTTCAATTTTTACCGGTGGTGTGAGTATTATGAACATTATGTTTGCGGTAATAGGGGATCGGATTCGGGAAATAGGTCTGCGCAAGGCCCTTGGCGCCCGAAAGAGTGATCTGTTTGTACAATTTGTAGTTGAATCTATTTTTTTGTGTTGTGTAGGTGCTGTTCCTGGTATGCTGGCTGGTTCTATTCCGGCATGGTTGCCAAGTGAACTTTTTCCCATGGAGCCGTATTTACTTGTAAGTGACTATATTCTGGCACTGGGCTTTACAACAGGCATTGGCTTTTTTGCCGGTCTGTTTCCTGCTTTAAAAGCAGCTAATATGAGACCTATTGAGGCATTGCAGTATGTATGACTTTATTCAGGTACAGGTTTAAACGGTGAAAGAGGCGTTGAGATACATTAGTTGGGCTCTTGTTGGAGTACGAACGGGTATGCTTGAGATGCGCTCGCAGCTGCTTCGCTCTTTTCTTTCTAGCCTTGGGGTACTGTTTGGTGTGTTTGTGATGGTTGCCATGCTTTCTTTGATGGGTGGACTTGATTCCTATTTGAAAAATCAAATGGGTAAGTGGATAGGTTCTGTATTCATCTGGGAAATGCGTGAGCCTCCCGAAGAGAATGTTGCGGAATTTAGCCGTTCTCCAGGTTTACGTTTTTCAGATGGTCTTTATCTTGAAAGTGATGTAGAGGCAGTGGCGAATGTGTATAAGTTTATTAACCGGCGTGAACAGTTTGATATCGGAGGTGAAAAAACCCGTGCTTCATTAAAAGGTGTTGATTCAAATACCCTGACCGAGGATTTTAATGCATCACGTAAAATGAAGATTACTATGGGACGGGGACTCACAGAAAGTGACTATCGAAACGGTAGTAAAGTTTGTCTGGTATCTCAGCAAATTGCAGAAAAAATTACAGCTTCATTACGGAAATCAGGCAAGGACTCTACAGATCTTATAGGGAGTACTTTATCACTGTATCATCAGGCGTTTCGGGTAATAGGCGTATATGGGCCGGAAGATGGTGAAATTCGGAACTGGCACATGCGGCGGAACATTTATATCCCTCTTTTGGCCATGCAGAAGTATGTAACCGGCTATGATCCTAATCCCGGATATTTATGGATGAAAGTTACCGATCCTCTAAAAATGAATACTCAGCTCGATGAAATTATATCAGCACTTTTATATCGTCATCGGGGTGTTGAAGATTTTGAATACCGAAAACCCGACCAGCTTAATGAGTTTATTAGTATGATGAACAATGTAGGCAATATTATGGGTGTACTTGCACTCATCTCACTGCTTGCCGGAGGACTGGGTATCATGAATGTGATGTTATCAAGTATATCGGAGCGTGTACGGGAAATTGGTGTACGTAAGGCTTTGGGAGCAGGTAATATTCAAATTTTCATCCAATTCATAGCCGAAACCAGCACATTATGTTTCCTTGGAGGAGGGAGCGGAGCTGTACTCGGCTGTATTCCCATGTTATTTGGTGATGCGATTGAGAAGAGTACAGGAGGTGTATTAAAACCGATACTTTTACCTCAGCATATATTTTTTGTTTCGGTGGTGATCATCTTTATGGGTATACTATTTGGTCTCTATCCAGCGCTTAAGGCCTCAAGAATGAATCCTATTGACGCACTCAGGTATGAATAAAGCTGAATTAAGCGGTGCATTGGCATCCGCTTCAATGCAACTTATGCCCTTAGGGTATAAAGCTGAATTAAGCGGTGCATTGGCATCCGCTTCAATGAAACTTATGCCCTTAGGGTATAAAGCTGATAGATGTCGTAAAAGTGATAAAAAGTAAACTTTTAGGACTTTTACCCTCAAATAATCCAGGATTCTGTTCATAAGCTGACATTGGGCCGGTGCTTAGTTAAATTCTCGTTGTGTCTGAAATTTTTGATGTAGTAGTAATTGGAGCAGGTCATGCCGGTATTGAAGCCTCACATGCCTCTGCTAAACTTGGTATGAAAACAGCCCTGGTCTGTTTTGACTTGGACAGTATTGGGCGTATGTCCTGTAATCCGGCTATTGGGGGGGTTGCAAAAGGTCAGCTTGTGCGCGATATTGATGCAATAGGCGGGTTGATGGGCCGCATTGCAGATAAATCAGGGATCCAGTTTCGTATGCTGAATCTCAGTAAGGGGCCTGCAGTGTGGGGGCCCAGAGCACAAATGGATATGGCTCTTTATGCTGCAACTGCAAAACAAACGTTAGAGTCCATTGAAAATTTATTTCTGTTAGAAGCTGAATTGCTTGATTTTAAGCGTAAAGAAAATGGAAATTTTTCACTTCTTTTTGACAAAGATTTCAGAGTTGAAACCAGAGCATTGATTGTTGCTACGGGGACTTTTCTTGATGGGAAATTGTATACAGGTACCGATACAAAGACCGGAGGTCGGGTTGGGGAACGTGCCTCCAGGGAGTTATCTCATAATATTAAGAAATATGGGTTGCGTATCCGGAGGCTTAAAACGGGCACACCTGCCAGGATTGCAAGGGATTCTGTTGAATTTTCGAAATGTATTGTACAACCGGGTGATACTCTTCCCAACAAATTTTCTGCTCAAACAGAATTTACACTTAGAAATGATGCTGTTTGCTGGATTACCCATACCAATAAAACAACTCATGATATACTCAAGAAAGGGTTTGAAAATAGCCCCCTCTTTACCGGTAAAATTACGGGCATTGGACCCCGTTACTGCCCTTCTATTGAAACAAAAATTGACCGGTTTCCAGATAGGGATGCACATCAGCTGTTTTTGGAACCTGAGGGGATTACCAGTAATAGAATTTATGTAAACGGTTTCAGCTCCAGTCTGGATGAAGACATCCAGAAACAGGCCTTGCAAACGATTCCTGGTCTGGAAAATTGTAAAATTTTACAGATTGGGTATGCAGTAGAGTATGATGCTATTGATGCTACGCAACTCCACCCAAGTTATGAATGTAAAGATATACCAGGGCTCTATTTTGCAGGTCAGGTGAATGGGACCTCAGGATATGAAGAAGCTGCAGCCCAGGGATTGGTTGCAGGAATTAACGCAAGCTTTAAAATTTTAGGTAAAGAACCGTTTATTCTTGCCAGAAGTGAATCATACATCGGTGTACTCACTGATGATCTTGTGTCAATGGACATAGATGAACCATACCGAATGTTTACTTCCAGGGCAGAATATCGTCTGTTTTTAAGACAAGATAATGCTGAATATAGATTATGTAAAAAAGGTCATGATATTGGGCTACTTAGTAATGATTCCTGGAAATGTTTTTTGAAGTCTGAACAAAAAATCAAAAATTTTCAGCATCTGTTAACAAAAACAAAAATCACTCCAAAACAGGTTAACTCAATCCTTCTTTCCCAAGGAAAAAATCCGCTAACAGAAAGCATCAAAGCAATTCAGCTCCTTAAAAGGCCTGAATTTAATCTGGATGTAATCCTGAAATTAGTGCAAACTTCGCCTGATTTATCAAGACAAGAGAAGCAATTTATTGAGTCGGAGGCAATTTATGAGGGATTTGTAGAGCGACAAAGCAGAGAAATTTCCCGGTGTAAAAAACTTTCACAACTTAGAATACCTGATAATTTTGATTATGACAAAGCTTCTGCTCTCAGCATTGAAGCAAGAGAAAAATTACAGAAGTACCGGCCAATGACTGTTAATCTTGCGGCAAAAATTTCTGGGGTGAGTCCTGCTGATATTTCTGGGTTAATCTATTATATTAACAAAGGATAGGAAGGTAATACCGTTTCAGGTATAATCAGTTATGATTCGAATTTGAGTATTTCGGATTCCACTTTATTTTTCTGGCTTATATTTTTTTATACTGTTTTTAGCCGAAACTCTGGGCTTTAAAAAAATGAATGAAAATCCTTATAAAAAAAAGAAATGGCTGGAAGTGTTTCGCATCCTGATTTGTGTCTTGTGCGGTCTCTTTTTTGGTCCAGTTGCTTGTGGTGGCCTTTATTCGGGACATTCAGATAATTTTTTGAGATATACCTTGTTACGGATGGTCGGTTCGTTTTTTTATTTTACTGTTTTGGTATTACTTCCCTTACATTGGGCCGTAATTGCCTCATTCCATTTGTTGCTGAGTGTAGCTATGGGTGTTTCTAACGGAAGAAAGCAACGTTCAGAAAATTGGCCTCTGTATACAAATAATGAACAATCCGTATCCTTTTTTCATAATTTCCTTGCTGCAGCATATTTTGTTTGTCCTGCTGTTTTTCTGTTTGCAGTGGGGATGGCCATGGATGGTTTGGTTCGTCATGCAGGTAAAATGCCGGCATCAGTTTTTGGAAGTGGCTTTAAATGGGTGCTTTTGTTATTACCGGTGGTAATACTCCTTGCAATTTTTTTTAGACACATTCGGTTTATTTGCTATCCCAGACAGCTGTTGTTTTTTTATGTGGGACTCACCTTCCTTATTTCTGTTTTTGCCATTTTTTCCCATTTAAATATTAAATGTCTGGATTATTTTCAGTTATCCCATCAGCCGGCTCTGTTTTTTCCATATTATATTGAACAAAAATTTAATTATCTCACAAATTTGCTTTATATGAGCGGAGGGTTATTACTGCTTTTGCCCTTGATGATAAATGCCAGGAAAACCCGTATGTTGGCAAAAAAGATGTTTCTAACTGCATGTTATTGTCTCATTCTCTTTCTTAATCTCCAGTTTATTTCGGGAAACCTGAATTATTATCTTCTTGGTGGAGTAAAATATGCTTTTTATAATTACCATTATTCTTTATACCAGCTAGCTTCTCGTGTTTTTCTAACCAAACTTCCGGACTATATATTTGCTCCGCAATTAGCGTTTGAATCTGCAGAAAATCTATATCAACGGGGATATGTTCAGGAGTCAAAAAAAAGTTTTGAAAAAATAATCCAAAAGTATGCTAATAAACCTTATCATGGTGAAATGGTACAAAAAGTGAATACCATTTTACATGCGTGGGAAAAATGGAACCGTTCATTACAAATAAAATCTGAAATAGATTCGCTAAAACGTAAGGATGACTGTAGTATCTTACTGGCAGTTCCGGTCATCCAAAAGGCCGACTATCTCACACTTGATTGGTATGGTGTGCTCAGCGCCATAGCTTCTTGTTATCCTGAACTCAATGACCTGAAACTCAAAGAAAAACTTTTAACAATCTTTTCAAAGGAAGAACGACAATTGCCGTTAATTGACAATCTTCCTGCTTTAATTCCTGCTCTTAACCGATTGCATGCACCTCATACTCCTGCATTTCTAAATATAGAACTGCTTATCAAAGCCGTGAAAAGTAACCGGGTGCCGTTAGTATTTTATAATTACACCTGGGTACCGGTGGTTGGCTATGATGCCAGGTTGGCTGGATTCTGGTATTATAATTATGCTTCCAACTTTCATAAATCTTTATCTGGTTCTGATAAGGCCGATGATATAATATTTGATGCTGACGGAAACAATGAAGATGGAAAGGGATTCAAACGTTTTGCAGTACAGAAATTTATATCGGCTTCAGATATGGAAAAACATCTTAGGGATATTGGGGGTATAGGGATTATTGCTGGGGATTCTGGCCTGGTTACTAAAAAGCAGAGTATGGCGGCATATTTAATTGAGCAGGGAGATATTTATTATCAGCAACAAAACGATTTTATCATGGCTGCAAACTGTTATCTGCGCGCAAAAGAATTACATCCTAACTGGGTGGTCCTTGAAAGAATTGTCTTTCTTAAAAGACGATATCAACATTTTATTAATGATCTTAGTGTGACAACTTCATTATATATTCGGGACACGGCTCAATTTTGGGAAAAGAATTTCAATATATCAGAAGAAATTGAATTGCAGAGTGTACATCGCATACTTCAGGGTAAAGCTGGGAATTTTATTCTTGAACAATGGCCACGCCGGCCCCGTTATCGGAGTTCTGACATACTTGATTCTCTTGATTTGATATATCGGTTTCTTGTAAAGACTAATCCGTATAATACCGATTATCTGGATTCACTTGCTTCCATCAATTATGAACAGGGGAAATACGCAGAAAGCAAAGAACATTATAAAGCCTTATGGTCCTTGTCTCCTGGTGGGAATAGCCGGGCTTTATTTAAAATAGCCTGGCTACATTTTAAACTGGGGGAATATACCAAAATAGAATCCATATTGAAAAAACGGATGAAGCCGACTCTTACGGGGGCTGATGCCGCCAAATTGCTTGCTTTGAAAGGAGCCGTTTTATTTTCAAAAGAAAAATATACCGCTGCAATTCAGCAATTGCGCAAAAGTTTGAAAGAAGATCTTATTTTGCCAGAAGTACATTCTATAATTGCTCAGGCCTATGAGAAGAATGGGGAACATGAAAGAGCCCTTCTTCATCGGAGTTGGCAATTCCGAACTAGTGGGAGACGACCCTAGTGGCAACGAGATATAAAAGATTATCCCCTTTTCCGGCATGTGTATATTTGTTACTTTTTTTCGCAGGCCCCATCGTGCTACTGCCCTATTTTCGCAAAGGAGGGAGTCCGACACGAATCTTATTAACCTTTCTCGGTGGATTCGCTCCTTTATGTATCTTAATGTTTATAGTAGAGTCATGGTTTTTTGTCTCTTTCATTTTATTTGTTTATCATTTTATTTTTCTACTTTTTTTTCTGCGATACTATCCCTTACAACGTCCCCGGTCAACGTTCCTGGCATGGCCGGAATGGATGCGTAATTTCTCAATATTATTTTTTTTAGCAGTTCCCTTTTCTTTTATATATGCTGGATTCGACCGACTGATTACCGATTTTTTGTGGAGTAGTTTTTATGAAATAAATTTTTCTCCCCAGGATATTACATTTGGATTTGGATTTCGTATTTTATTCTTTTTGCTTCTGGTATCTCTTAGTGCGTTTGCTTGTGGTCGTTTGCCACTGCGGTGGACCTTGGAACGGGCATCTCAATTTTTGTTGTTGATAGCAATTATTTTATTGCCTTTAAGCGAACTGTATTATGGGTTAATTGAAATACCTCGCCGACATAGTTTAGTTACTGAAATATTTCCTTCCTGGGCACGTACTGCCCAGGACCAGGGATGTATCATTATATTTTTGATATCCGTGTCCCAGTTACTTTTTGCCTCTTTATATAGAGTTTATCAGAAAGAAAAATTTAAAGGTTTTTTCTTTCGTAGTGTACTATCTATCGCGCTTGCTTTGGCCGGTTTTGCCTTTGTCTCAGGTATGCCCGCTTATTACACATTTCTAGCAGGCCGTTATTTTGAAAAGCAAGCTCTGCCCAACTACGCAATGAGCTGTTATTCCCGAACGCTTGATTGGGCCCATGCAGAATCACTAAAATCTTATTTACAGTTTCGAGTAGGGCTGCTTCATAGGAAAAAAGGTGATATTATAGCGGCAAGGGAGGCCTTTACGCGGGTATTATTAAAGTACAATCAAAACGAAGAAATAAGAGACCAGGCTGATAATTTTCACCAGATACTGTGTGACACTATAAGCAGTGATGGAGCACGGGTTGTCATACCGGGAGTAGAAACCCGGACGGAATATAAAGCCGCTTATTGTGTTCCCAATTCGCTTGGCTTGGTGCTTAACTATTGGGGTGATAAAGTTGGTGCTCGGGAAATAGGAGCCTCTTTTACCCGACTTAATGAAGGCAGCTTTCTTACCGATGCTGCGTTTTATGCAGAGTCCAGGGGTTATAAACATTATGCTTTGCCTTTATGTACCCGATCTGACATCATGCAATTAATTAATAATAACATCCCGGTTTTAGCTTATATCCCTGGCCATGTTTTAGCTGTGCTTGGTTATGATAAACTGTTAAAAACGTATATCACCTATGATGTAGCAACAACCGAAATTTGGGACGAAACCAGCTGGACTAAATTTGAATTGGATTGGGGAAGAACATATAACATAATGGCAGTGGTTATCCCCAAGGAACAAGAAGCCGTATTAAAAACCATTTTTGGGACTCGGTATAAAGAGCGTAGTGAAGACTATTTGCAATATATGAGTTTTTTACTTTCCAATTCTTTTTTAAGTCATTCTCTATCAAATCTTGAAAGGGCTTCGGGTAAAGGCCTGTTCTTTGCTGACTGGGATTATGCCTATTATGCAAAACGTAATCCTGAGCCCTTGGTTTCTGACACTGTTATTCACGATTACTTGATGAGAAAAAAAACGGGAAATAATGCAGTCCTACTGTATTTACATAGTCTTTTACTGAGTAACGCTCATCAAAAAGCGGTGATGTTTCTGGAGGCATATCAAAAACGCCAGAGTCTTTCTTCTGAACTAACTGCTAGCCTGGCTGGATTTTATTATCAAAGTGGGCGTAGAGATGATGCGCGCGACCTTCTGGTTTCTTATAATGATTTCCAGAATTTAAACACCTATTCACTTGAATTTATGCTTCGTTCTCCTTCGGTAATTAAAACCCCTCATTTGGCTCTGCAATTAAGTGTGCGTATTTTAAGTGGCAAAGCCTGGGAGCTTATCAATGGGCATTCTGCAAAGCTGGCATTTGAAATATGGAAACAATATAGCACACTATACAAACATAATGTGAATGAATCCCTCGAATTTGTTTTCCGTTATCTTAAAAACTGGAACAGTATGGATGCTTCTGCCATAGATGCATTTGAAACCTTTTATCAGCAAAAGCGTTTTGATAGTGATAACGAAAAGGAACGAAAAATCTGGGAGGATAGGCTCAATACTTATAAAGCAAATCTTGTGACTGAAACCGGGATGGATTACTAACAATGCAAATGTATAGAATCGTCTTTTGTTTTATTGTCATCGGTATATTGAGTGGCTGTGTTGGTTCTATTGCGATAACTCCTGAACAGGAATCCGCGGATAAAAAGATATTGCAGACCTTTTTTTCTGATATTCGGCAGGCTATTCGCAGCAATAATGCTGAAGTTTTGTATCATAGTCTTTCACGGGGCTCAACAGATTGGATTGATGATATCCGCTATGCAGTTGATTCTGAACCTTATAATTTTTTAGAAGGCAGAGCCTTTTATGAAATTTTATGCATATTAGCTCTCAGGTTTGAAGAATCAAAAAATCCCGGTCAGGCTATGGATCCGGTCAGTATAATTCAAAGAACCATCATTCAGATTGGAGCCATTCGTAAAAACTTCATTAAATATCCTTTGGGAGAATTCAGAATATCCCGATTTTCAGCTGAAATAGGCTTAAAGAAAGCGCCAAATGTACCAGTATTTTTTTTCGAAAAAGAAAATGAAGTCTGGAAATTTGATATTGTTCGTTCTCTTCCCATAATTTTGCTCGGAGCAGAGAGTATTGCCCGGCAAAAAAGAAATACACCCATAAAACAGGCTGTTTTTCTACTGGAAAAAATGGCTGGCCGTAAAATTAAACCAGAAGAACTTGCACGATAAAAAAGTGATGACTATGAAATTATCCGATTTTGATTTTGATTTTCCAAAGGAACTTATTGCTGAGCATCCGGTAGAAAGGGGAATGTCAAAAATGATGGTGGTTTCTCCAAATGATAACAATGAACCTATACATGATAAATCAAGAAATCTCATCAATTATTTGTCTCCAGGTGATGGACTTTTTGTTAATGAAACCAAAGTTATACCTGCAAGACTATTTGGAAAGAGTCCTTCTGGAGGGAAAATTGAGATTTTACTTCTAAAAAAGGTCGAAGGTAGGGAAGGGCTTTGTTGGGAAGTCATGACCAAGCCTGCAAAGCGTTGTAAAATTGGCTTGGAAATTATTTTTGGCTCTGATTTTTCGGGTCATATTGCAGAACAGCTTGAGTCTAGTCATCGACTGGTATGTTTTTCCGGGACAGAGGATTCGTTCCCTTTTTTGTTAGAAAAATATGGAGAAATGCCGATTCCTCCTTATATTAAACGTTCGTCTGATGCTATAGATAAAGAACGCTATCAAAGTGTTTTTGCTAAATACCCAGGCTCTGTAGCGGCGCCCACCGCCAGTTTCCATTTTTCAGAACAGCATCTTAATGAAATTGAAAAAAAAGGTATAGCGCTCATAAAAGGTACGCTTCATGTGGGTGCTGGCACATTTAAACCTGTAGAATGTGAGAATATTCTTGAACATGATATGCATGGAGAATATTATGAACTATCTGCACAGGCCGCAGAGATGGTTAATTCAGTCAAACAAAATAAAGGGAAAATTTGGGCAGTTGGAACAACTTCAGCTCGAATTTTAGAAACTTTGGGGACCTCTGATGGTAGAATTGTTTCAGGATCGGGGATTACTCATAAATTTATCTATCCCGGATATCAATGGAAAGTGGTTGATGGTCTATTAACGAACTTTCATTGGCCCAAATCCACGCTATTTATGCTGGTTTCAAGTATACTAGGAGTTAATAAGGCCAAAAAGAGCTATCAAAATGCAATAAAAAACAATTATCGGCTTTTCAGTTATGGTGATTCCATGCTGATTTGTTAGATTTCACTGTTTTGGAAAAAGAGGAAATTCAATTTAATGATCCAGAGTAATTATTCCGAATTATTGCAATCTATACGGGGAAGTGTAAGTGAAGGGTTGGAACGTGTACATGAAATTATGACCTCTATTGGTACGAATGCTCCAGGAAGTTTATCAAAGTATATTGGGGAATTGGTAAATCGTAGAGGTAAGCGTATGCGTGCTACCTTTGTGCTCCTTTTATCTTCTTTTGCAAAAGAAGATCAAACAGAACGGGGAGCGATGGTTTCGTCATCCATAGAATTATTACACCTTGCAACCCTGGTTCATGATGATATCATCGATGAAAGTGATATGCGGCGTAATGGTCTCACAGCTCACAGGAAATGGGGTACCCATACCGCAGTGCTGGTTGGGGACTTTGCACTATCCAAAGCTCTTGAACTCATTATAAATGAGCAAGACAGAAGAATTCCTTCTTGCATAAGTCGTTCAGCAAGTTTGTTATGTGAAGGTGAAATGCTTGAGATTGACCGCGCTGGGCAATCGGATATTACTCTGGATAAGTACTTTGAGATAATCTATGGTAAAACGGCTTCTCTCTGGGAAGCTTGTGGGGAATGTGGGGGCCTGGTTGCTGGTTTTGAGGATGATATGGTTCGCAATTGTGCTCATCTGGGAAAAGAAATGGGAATGGCTTTTCAGATAATTGATGATGTACTTGATTATGGTTATGGTGCAGGAAATCTTGGTAAAGAAACTCAAAATGATCTTTCGAACGGACTGGTTACTTTGCCCCTAATCCTCTTTTTTAATTCCAGTACACCGGAAGAAAAACAAAAGGTCCATCAATTATTGGATGCGGTCAACACTCATAATGATGAAAAGTCGCTTAAAGAAGTCACCACTATTCTAAATGAAAAAGGTTGTTTCTCTGAGGCAAGAAATATGGCTTTAGAACGCTTAAGTAGTTGTGAAAGAGCTGTGCGGAAACTGCCAGAATCATCTTTTACTGATAAGCTGGCTGAATTTTGTAATATACTTGGTAGTCGGAAAGCTTAGCCTTTATTTGCCCTTTAGACTGAGACTCTTATTTTTTTGTCTGATTAACTTGTCGCAGTTTTTTAAACTCGTTGTGTTCTCGATTGGTGCGTGAGAAATAATGTTCTCTGGTTCCGTTATCTTTTGCAACAAAAAAGAGGTATTCCGTTTTAGCAGGATGAAGAGATGCAATTATGGCTTTTTGCCCGGGACTATTAACCGGGCCCGGAGGTAACCCTTTGTATAATCTGGTGTTGTAAGGTGTGTTTCTTCTCAGTTCAGAACGGTAAAGTGAGCCTGTCATTTTTTTGAGGGCGAAACGTATGCAGGGGTCAGCACCAAGCGGCATACCAATGTTTAGTCGGTTGTAAAAAACACCAGCTATTACTTGCATTTCATCAACTGTGGCGGCTTCTCCTTCAACGATTGAGGCCAAAGTCATTAAGCCGTGCATTCCAAAACGACGGTATACATCTGAATTACTAGTATCAGTTCGTGAGATAATATTATGCCATTGCCTGGTTAATAAACTCAAGATATCACGCTCTGATATTTGTAAGGGAAGTTTGTAGGTGTCAGGGAATAAATAGCCTTCAAGTGAAGGAGCGATGATTCCCATTGCCATGGAAAATTTTGGATCGTGAACGAGTGAATCAAATACCAGACTGTCCAACTTGTAATATTTCTTAAGTAGACCGAATAATTCCCAAGAGGTAAGACCTTCAGGAATGGTTACAGAGAGCGTTGCAGTTTTTCCACTTGTAAATAATTTTGCAATGTCAAAAGCAGATGTTTGTTTTGGTAAATAGTATACTCCTGATTTTATTGTTCGGTCTTTTTTGGTAAGCCGGAGATACATTCTGAACAAAAAGGAGTTGTCAATAATATGACGCTTGGCAAGATCCTGAGCGAGAGCAACAGCAGACATTCCTTTGGGAATTTCATAGAGAATGGGGATATCAGACCCCTGATTGTTCGTTGTAGAAAGGGTGTGCGGTTGGTTAAGTCTTTGGTAGAAATGGCGTGTAATCAAGGCCATGCACCCCATCAGAATCAAGAGGAAAATTGAAATTTTTTTAATCATTGGGTGAACTGTATTTGATTTGTGAAATAATTGCTTCTATGACTCGGTCTGGAGTGAGTTTAACAAGACAATTCCTGTGAGAGCAATTTGGCATAGAGCTAAGATAATAACATGGTCGACAATTAATATCAGAAAATACGGGAAGAGATGTATCCGCATTCCATTTCTTTTCGTTGGTTGGGCCAAAGATTGTAACTGTTGGAATTCCACAGGCTGCTGCAAGATGCATAGTGCCCGTATCATTTCCAAAAATCAATCGGCATTGTTTTATAGTTGTTTTTAATCTGGAAAAATTAAGCTGACCTGCTGTATTTTCTATTTTTGCGGTTACGGTGGTTTTTAATTCTTCTGCCATATTTCGCTCATATTCGAGTCCAAAAATAATAAATTCAAAGCCTTTATTTGCTAGAGTTTGCATAGTTTCCCGGTAGAAATCAAGTGGCCATTGTTTTTGGGGCCAGTTAAACGAAGCTCCCAGTACCACCCCAATCTTACTGTTTATTGGCCCCTCCCCCCCTGTTTCTTGATATACAGGCGTCGGAATTGTGTTCGTATCGAAAGCCACTTCGAAAAGTTTGTAAAAACATTGCCACTCGGGTTTGTTTTTTGAACGTATTACGGTTTGGTTATGATTTTTTGTATAAGTTGACTCTACCCTGAAACCTTTTGAAAAGCTGATATGTAATAATGATTTAAGAATGATCGGATATCCGTGATATAATTCTAAATCCATCAAAATTTCATATTTTTTGCGTCTGAGTATTTTT
>JADFYW010000067.1 GCA_015232855.1 Fibrobacteria bacterium | reverse complement strand
CGGTAAGCAGGCTGTCCCGATAATTATGCTGAGGGATTAAAGGTATAGAAATCATTTGATACATACCTGATTGAAAAGAACCTGCTACACTCTGTATCGCTTCGCGATTGGTGATTTTCATATCTATAACTTCCGAAAAGGTACTATTCACACCATCGGTAATTTCCAGTGCATATCCAAAACCCTTGAGGGTAATTTTGTTAGCCGGTATTTCGATTTTTTGTTCCTTATTCTTTATATACGATAACGTCACAATACTATCTCCAATCCCGCCCTTATAAAGATGAAGAAAGGCCTGGGGATTATAAATGTTATCTGAAGCCCGATAGGTAATATTAAACATTGAACCATCTCTCACTTCTTGAACAGGACTTATTAATGTGACTTGAGGCTGTTCAATATCAACGGCCATGATAAAGGTTCCTAAAGTATCTGTCTGAATAGTAAGCCACCCGTTTTTCAAAACAGAACTACTTAAGACGTATCCATAAGTTGTTTTTCGGTAAACCTGAACTTTATGGTCCTGCCCAACACCAATTAAAGTTGTATCAATACGAAAACGCAGGATCGCTATACTATCTAGCACGAGCGGCGGATTATTTCCTACTGCCTGAAAAACAATTGCTGGTCCCGCAGAAACCATATTAGCAGGTAAAAGTAATGAACTATAATCAGTAATGGTGATGGCGGTATCAACAGCCCCTGCCATGGGCGGAACTATCAGTTCTATATTACCACCCACCTGTACGGTATCGCCCTGCCTCTTAAACGAGTTTACCGTGCTGGTTACCGACACATTAACCGTATCAGTCATAATCCCTAAAGAAGCAATAACAGTTGCTTTTCCAAGATTATAAGGAGCAAAAAAACCGGAAGAATTTATTAAACCCGCACCTGAAGCGCTCCATACCACAGAATCAAGGGGGATCTCAGTATTTCCTCCACCGATGGTATCAATTCCAAACGCACGGAAAAAGAAACGTTCCTGCATGGATACACTGGTATCCCTGGGGCGAACAATCAATACAGATGGAGGCAGCGTTAACCGTACCAACAAATTACTTGTAGATGAGGTGTTTCCAGCTGAATCAGCCACCAAAATCGAAACTTTATAAGTTGCACCCTTCCTTAATTTCTGTTCATCCATTAAAACCGAATGTGTTCCTGCTTTTAGGTATTCGCCGGAAAGATTTTTTGTCTGTATGCTTTCTTCTCCCGTTAGAGGTATGTTGTTATATTTCCCTTCTCCCCAGCTTATCATACAAGAATAAACATCTTGTTCCAATGTATATTCGGTAAGGGTAGACATAACTACAGCGTTAGTCACGGGCGACAATTCTTTTATACCTGGAGGTATGCCATCCACTTTATAAATACCTCTGGTGGAAAGGTTATTACCGGCGTTTAAGCTAAAAATAAGTAGGTTTCCATCATTATTTGCAGCAATAGCACCCGGATCCGTCTCGATATTTATGAAATCCAATTTTTGGGTAGAATCTCCAATTCGCACTACATATTCAAGGTCAATAAAATCAGTAAGTGCAAAAGGAGAAATAACAATAATCCCATCATCATTACCGGTTTCCAGTTTTGCCCGGGCGTCTCCCCCGGTTAATGACACCTGCTGTGAAAAATGTATTCTTATTCTTATCGTATCGCCTTTGTTATACCATCCAGGGGAAGATACAGGTGCTATGGAATCAATAAAAGGGTCATTACTGCTTCCAATAGTAAATTTCCAATAGCTGGAATCACTAATACCTTCATAAAAGTTTCCCACACCATCCTTCACACAACCCGAATCAATTAAAACATGATAATCCGTTCCCAGATTCAGAGCACTATCGGGAGTAAAAGACAAACGATCCGTACCCCATCCAATTACATTCGCAGAAGTAACATCAAAAGCATAAGTCTGAAGCAACGGAGCTTCAGGAACCAGAAAAATATTGCCCTGTCCCATAAATACTATTTCGTTAAAACTTATATTTAAAGACGGTTGAGGGTTAGTACGATTATCACGAGGTGAAAGACCGGTTACCACGGGAACGGATAAATCCAGTATAACCACACCGGTGTCCGTTGTGGTAAAATTATACTTATTAATGGCAGAAACAATTATCTGTATGGTATCTTCTGGTAATGAAGCAATAATGCCAGCGGCAAGAAGCCATACGCCAGTACCTTGATTAACAGCAGAATAGACCGAATCCAGAAGACTAACCGTAACGGTGGCTTCCGGATCATTAATAGTACCGCTTATTTCAGGAGAAGGAATATTAGTAAGTAAATCAGTAAATTCTATCTCAGGATAAAGTTGTAAAATTTCCAGTTCATCAATAGTGTTATCAACGCCCTCCCCCAACACATTCACTGCGGTAGCTATAACATCATAAACCCCGGATTGTAAATCTGCAACAATCCCCGCAGCGAGGCGCCACTGCCCATCGCCAAGAACCTCTGCAGAATAATTTTTCTCATTTACAGTTACCGTAACCACAGCTCCGGTATCCGACACGGTCCCTGTTATTTCCGGGCTGAAAACAGTCGTTTTTTGACTGTTAACCGTGACCGTTGGTTTTGTAATGCCGGGTCCGGGTGCAACCGTTACCACCTTTTGATCGCTTCGCTGGATTTCATAATTCAATTTAATCCAGTCAGCCGATCGGGCAGTATTTTCAACTCTGGCTTCATCTATGATTCCGTTAAAATACTCTTTCCAGAAAGCACAACTGCCAATTTCAAGTGGACGGGTTGTATTGCCCTGTACTAAACCTACAGTGTTACTTGTGAGCAGAATACCATTAGCATACATTTTTATTCCCGAGGCATCTCCTGAAATTGCAGTATAAATCCATTGATTTTCATTTATAGAACCAACATCAGAAGTAAGTATATTTTTTGGATTACTTTCTGAATTAATAAATTCCAACTGTGAATTAAGAGTGACACGGTAGCGATAGGCACTATTCAATCCCTTGTGGAGAATATTTCCTTTGTAAATAGAGGTAGAGATTATGTTTATCCAGGCACTAATAGTGATAGCCGAAGGCTCCAGATTATCATCATCGTCCACCATAATATAATCGTCAACCCCATCAAAAATCTGTGCTCTGCCAATAATACCGTCTACATCAGCGGTTTCAGTCATATTCTGCCCTGTGCCATGGTGATTATAAGCAGTAGCGTCTTTATAGGCATATTGTACTACGCCTCCTTCTTCCCCAAGATGCCAAACCCCCACAAATCCAAAACCGGTTTCAAATACTCCTTTACCATCTGATAAAGAAGTTACCGCAGTATTCCCCCAGCGTAAACCTATGTATTGGTTTGCATTGTTTCCGTATACCGTATCAATCTTTACCCATATTTCAGCCAATTGCAAAGCATTGTCCCAGCGCTCAATTTCATAATTTAGCGCCGTACCATCAGATTTTACAAATCGGATATCTTCACCATCGGTCATGGTCTGGGAAAAATCAAAATTTGATGCATTCAGTCTCACAAGCAGAGGATACCCTGTTTGATTTGTATTAATACCAGCGCCGGTAGCAGAAGTATTTATGGTAATTTTTTTATAATAGTTCCATTCCGCATACTCCAACGTAATACCAGTTACGGCTGTTTTATGCAATGGATGGTTTGCATACAAGCGATAACCAGATAAAAGAAAAAGTACAGTGAAGAAAAAGCCCACAGCGAACCTATTCCTAATCGAATCTGATAACAATGGAACAAAGTGTTTAATCCACTTTAAAAACCGATAAATTTGCAATACTTTCATAATTTAGGGCCTGTAGACAAAACCAAGTGCTAATTTTCTAATATACGAATTTTTAGCGAGTACCATAAATTTATTTTGGAAATTCCGATTTGTATACTGAAGACTATTTTACGCCACATTTATCAAATCTGATTAAAAAGTTCCTGTTTTTACCATTAGTGTTTCATAAAACCAAAAAGCGCTTCCTGATAATGATTTTTTGTGCATAATTTGCCCACGATTATTAATTTCTCTATAACATAATTACAGAAGTCATTCCGGCTTGTCTGGAATCAAGGTTATTTAACGAATTTACCCATCCAACAGATTCCGGACAAGCCGGAATGACTGGATAAGAAGAACTTTTGACTGTCGATTTATTAAATAGAATCAAAAAATGAAAAAACAAACATTAAGGGGGAACCTATGAAGAAGTTCATTTTTAAAACAAGTCTGATAACAGGGCTATTGTGTGCAATGAGCTTTGCCCTGCCTACCGGGGTAACCATGAAAGCCTTTTACAACCACAGTAAGGCCAATTTTAACCGGGTCAAAACCATCTGGATGGAAGAAGTACCCGGACTGCCCCAGCATTTTTGGGTACTTGGTCAATATGGTCTGCTATTTTCTCTCTATCCTGATGATTATGATATTTCTTCAATGGTACCAAATACTTCTGATAGTTATACTAAATCAACTCTTCTTGACTTCCACAGTAAAGTACATCCAAGTATTTCCAGTGAATATGGTGCATGGAATGTCTCATTCCACCCTAATTTTAAAGAGAATAAAAAGTTCTACATCATCTATATGCATCGGAGAGCTGATGGTAATACCAATGCCAAAACCGGTGGTGTAGTAACCGTGGATGAATATATTGCCAGTGGTGAAAAATACTCAACGGTCACATTTTCACGTAAAATATGGGAATACAATCATAACCCTTCCTACGGAGTTTCCTGTATGACTTTTGGACCGGATGGCTACTTGTACATTGCCAATTGTGATTACGGTTCAGACAGTTATGATCTCACCCATTTCGGCCGCAAAATTCTAAGAATAGACGTAGACAATAAAGCAAACGGCCAGGAATATGCAATACCTGCAGACAATCCTTTCGTCTCCAGTACTGACGCAACCATCAAAAAAGAAATCTGGTCATATGGCATCCGTAATGTGTGGGGGATTCATTTTGATCCTCTTTCAGGCCAGCTCTTTACCGGAGAAATCGGCCAGAATATGTATGAAGAGCTTAACGTCATTGTAAAAGGTGCAAATGGCGGTTGGGCCAATATGGGTGATGGCGAGCCCCAGTTTTATGGATATGGCTTTAGTGGCCCCTGTGATCCAGCCCTGCGTGATTGTAGCAAGTTTGAAGACCCCTATTACGCCTTTGGTCGCATCGGTGATTTAGGCATGGCAAGTATCGTAGGTGGCCGTACCTTTATGGGTGCAAAAGACTCACCCTTTTACGGGCAACACATCTTCGTAGACACAGAAAGTGGTAAAATTTTCGGAACCGACCCCAACAAACGGGTAACCTACAACTGGACCCCCTTTCCCATTGTCAATCTTTCCAAATGGATTTGGTATAATGAAAATATCCCCAATTCCAATATCATGCGTTTCTTCCGTAAAAAGGTTACCGTACCTGCCGGTAAAACAGTTACCACAGCCTATGCTGCAATCGTTGCAGATGACGGCTTTCAGGCGGGACTTTATATAAACGGAAAGCTCATGAATAACGATGCCTTTGGATATGGCAGTGCGTGGACCAAATGGGATTTTGCACCAGAATTAAAAACCGGAGAAAATTTAATCGCTATTATTGGTCGAAATTTTTATGATTTTTCTACTGCCGGCCTCTTATTTGCTATGGAAATAACGTTTAACGACGGCACAAAAGACACTGTGGTCAGTGATGCCTCATGGAAAGCAAATAATACTCCTCCGGTAAGATGGGAATTCCTCGATTATAATGATGCCGGATGGCCAAACGCAAAAGAACTCGCAAATTATGGAGATGACCCCTGGGGCAAACTCCCTGGAGAGATGGATCTGACAATTGCAGGGACACCTCCTCAACTTATCGGGCAATCTGATGAATCGCTTTCACGTAATAATGACGGCCATGATGGTATTGTCTATATCGGGAAAGACACCTTTGGTTATCTTTATGGAGTATATGTATCCTGGAAAGTCGGTGCGGACTACCATGAAATCTATCGTTTTGATCACGCCGACATGCGCCCTGCCAAAGCCGGATGTACCGACCCAAAATATGCGGGCTTCGATTCTCTTGCAGGTATCCATGTACAGGACAGCTGCGGTGCTATTAATCCCATTACCAGAATGGAACAGGCCCATCAGGCAGGACAAAGTATGATTGCTAACCTCGAAGGTATCCAAAAAGCAATCCTTCCCGAAGATGTCGTCGGTATAGAACTCTATAATATGCGCGGGAAAAAGGTCTGGACCTATTCCCGTACAGACCAAAAGACTCGTAATTATGTTATCCTTCCTCAAAATCTCGAAAAGGGAGTATTGCAGGTTAAGTACCTTTGGTAAGAGGATAAAGTATTGTGCTGATTCTGTCCCCCCCCTAACAGAATCAGACCCCAAAATTGATGCTTTTGAAGAGAATATGTTTATTGTTTGTAAATTAAAGACATAAGGGGGGAAATTATTGTGTTTAAAATATCTGTTCTCATTAAAGCTCAAAAGTTTTTTTTCTTTTGTGCTACTATTAGCTTTTTCTCTTTTAGTAATGCTCAGGATCCCTTTATCATTAAAGGAACCGTCGTTGACCATCATTGGAATCCAGTTGAATCGGTTCTGGTTATGCTGGACAGTACCCAACAGTTCATGTTGACAGATACAAGCGGTAGTTTCAGGCTAACTGAAGATTCACCGGTGTCTGTCGCACCATTTTCATCAAATTTCAATTGGCAAAAAAACAATTCTACCCTCAGTTTTGTAACTCCATCAAGTGGTAAGCTGTATTACACCATTTATAATCTCAAAGGACAGCCCATCCTTTCAAATTCTTTACTGCTCCCCAAACAGGAGTCTGTGCAATTATGGCTAAAGGGATTACTCCCCGGATCATTACCATTGGGTGTATACGTCGTACAAATCAAGATAGGAAAAGAATCTTTTTCCCAATTAATTTCCCATGTAAATAAGAACCAGATATTAAAACCAATATTCACAATAAAAGAAAGTAGACCTCTGGCAAAAACATCTGCAGTCTGGAATACCCTCAGCATATCCAAGCCGGGTTATACACCAATGTCCTTTTCCCTTGAAGAACGTCTAAAAGACTTTGGTGAAATCGTCATCAGGATGCCCCTCCCCGACACCCAGCTCGCTGCAACCTGGTATATGGTTAATGTAAATTATGGTGACCCCCAGGGAGACGCCCATGTTATTACTATTGGCGAAAAGGTAGTAATGATTGACGCAGCTTATCACAACGAAGCCAAAACAGCGATTCTTCCTTTTTTAAGACAGAAAGGAATTCGGTTTATTGATGAATTTATCCTTTCTCATCCCCATGCAGACCATTACCAGGGGGTACGTGATATGCTTGATGACGGTATACGCTTTGGAAATTTTTATATGAAGATTCCCCCCAAAGATGTCTGCGACAAAGAAATTCCCGTTGGAGGATGTAATTATCAGGATGTACTTAATCTCAAACAAGAAGTGGAAAATTCAGGAGCTACCGTATCAGACCCTAAAACAGGTTTTCGTTTGGCTTTGCCCAACAATTCAGGAATGGAAGTTTTATTGGTACAAGAAGGGCCAAGTGACGATATGATTTCACCTGCGGTAAATGACTTGTCGATTATCATGAAATGGTATGTAGGAGATAACAGTGTTTTATTCGCCGGAGATTTGGGACCGGTGCTTGGCGAACATGCTGCAAAAGATGCACGTATGAAGGCCGATATTTTAAAGGTGCCTCATCATGGCGGACTTGGAATAGCCCCTGATTCGTTCTTTGATCGTGTGGATCCCGAAGCTTCCCTTGTGCCTGCACCCCAATGGGTCTGGTGTGGAGAGCGGGCAGTGCAGGCCAGAACATGGTCAGAAAGAAAGAAAGTACCTGCCTTTGTAAATAGTCTGCATGGTCAGGTTACCGTTAAGTTCTATGGAAAGGGTTATGAAATTCTAACGGAAAAAGAAAGTACCTGCCCATGAGGGCAATAGTTTCATAACTGAACCACTGCACTGAAAGTGCATAGGTCATAGCTGAATGAAATTCATTTCAGATCATTGATTTGAAAACACGAGGCATTGCCGACCAGTTTAGTAAACTAAAAAGTTAATAATGCTAAACAACAAACACCGATTTATGATTTAAGAAGTGAAATAATGTTGCTTTGCATTCTTTAAAAATGCGGCGAAGCCGCCTCATGTTAAACTTCAAAAATCGCTAATCGGTGTTCCTTGTTCGGTGTTCAATAGCTCTTTGAGTAACAATAAGATTTAGGTTCCGTTGAATAAGATATTCAATGGAACCTAACAACTAAACTATCGCATAATGAGTTGTGATACAGAGGCGTTGCCAACGTTAATATATACCACATAGACACCACTTGCAAAGGCAGAACTCTTCAATAGCTTTTGCCCTGGACCCTTACCCTGATTGGCAATAATCTCACGTCCCAGGATATCAACTACTCTGAGAGTATAATTTTCTGAAGAACCAATGTTCTTTACATCAATTAAAAAATCACCATTCAGTTTCTTTTGTACAGTCATTTTAAACTTGCCGGATAATCTGTTGGCAAAGCTTTTTGGAGTATTAATACCTACGATATAATCTTTTTTCCGGTCAATAAGGGAATCGGGAACAGAAGTTCCCGGACCAAAATTGTTTAGCGTATACCAGGCTTTACGGTTCAATAATTCTGAATTATCATCTTTTGCATATACTTTATTATCAAGCAATTCAAAATTGTAATTATCACGTTTCACCAGTCCGGGAACGACAATATCCAATTTCTTTTGGTCTGAAGAAACTATTGCAGAAGTTATAGTCAATTTAATTTCAGGCCCTTCGCCGCCCCCATATGCGTCCTGTAATTCAAAAGACTGCCGTTTAATGGTGAGGTCTGCTTTCATGTCTGAACCCGGAGCATTAACAACAGGCTTGGTAAACTCTATCTGAAATTTATCAGATCCCATACTGCGTACCGCGAGAATCTCAAAAGTAATTGAGTCAGTGGGTGAGGGAGTAATTCTGGCCAGTCCTGGAAGTGGAGTATCCCTTTTCCACATGCCTCCATTTGAAGCGCAACCTCCAGCATAGAGATTATTATCAAGCCCCCACCTCAATTTCCAGATACCTTTACTCTTAAATTCACCCTGGCGCTTAAAATCAATTACACAGCCCTGATACTCGCCATCTACTAATTCAACAAATACCCGTCGAATGCCTCCTGTTCCAATCTCCTTATACATGTCAGCATCGCATACAAACATCTGGCCTTTGAAAATTCCTGAATAAATACCAACCGTATTCCCGGGAGAACGGGCATTTATCTGATGAATCAAGCGAACTGCAAAAGCAGAGTATTCCGAATAAGGAGTAGTGGGGGTTTTTGTATGGGGTTGTAAAAAGGGTAACGGATCAATTTTCACCTGACGACCATACCAACGGTCCTGACGAACGTTAAGGATGGGACTGCTTGGCCGGTATCCGCCCTGGTTTTCTGTAACCCATAATTCACCATACACATAATCAACACCAGCAGGTACACGATGACCACCAGAAATGATGTCCATTCTTCCATCTTTAAAAATTTTAAAACATGAATTTTCGCGTCCGGGAGGATGTGGATCCCGAAGGGTTGCTGCTCCCATTAAATCCCCATTAAAACAGGCATAAAAACAATGCTCTATCGGATTATAGGGCATACCAAAAGCGTAATTTTTTTCATTTGTAGTACGGTTCCAATCGTAAGTAATTACCCGAAACTCATCGGCTTTACCATTATTATCATGATCCAGAAGTAACATAAGTGCGTTTTTTGTAAGCACATAAATACTATCATTAACCACTTGCATACCTAATATTTCACGAAAACCCTCGGCATAGGTTTTCATAACCATATTTGCCGGATCACCGGTGACTCCTTCAACAAAGTGTATGGAATAATTATCTTTCCAGGAAGCCACAACCAATCTCCCATCAGACATAAAATCCATCGCTCCAATAGCCCAATCCATTGCCGCAGGACGTACTTCTTCAACCTTCCAACTCGGATTCGCAAATCCAATAGAGGTCATAAATAACATTCCTGCACACAAAAATACTTTTAGGTTTTTCAACATCTTAACCTCCTTCAAAAATCTTCTGCTCATTTTTACCAGCTCGCACTCAATGTTGTGACACCATCTTCGCTTTGGATCATATCATCACCAGAAAGAGCGCCTTTTCCAGTCGCTGACCAGGTACTGCTTCCGCCTTTAATATGAAGAAGGACTTTATATCCTGATGGAATACCTGATATGGTGATTTTCCGAGTAAGCCCGGCCTGACCACCGGAAACATACTCAGGCTCTTCAGTTATACTGATTTCCTGGCCCCCTGGTAAAATCAAACTAAAATTGAGTTTAAAGGACACTTGCTCATTAACAAAATACCCCTTGTATTTGAGCTGGGCATCAATTTTTGTTTCACCCTGTTCAACCTTCCAGGCCCGGTAATTTGTTGGGTAAATACTCCCATTGTAATAATTCGTAATTGCAGGTTCTTTGGCAGTACTGGCATAAAATTGATCTATAAAATCCTGCTTGAAATATTGGGTACCTGATGGATTAAACTGAGTGTTTGTGTGGGGATCCTGGCTGGATTCATCTTCAATAAGAGCACCTCCCGTTGCCCCGCCCTTCCAGGCAAGGTAAAAAGCACACCAGGGTAAATCATACATTACCCACAAATCGTTATGCAGGGCTACAGCCAACTGCCGTGCCCGCTCTTTAATTGATACTTGCGCAACCCAGGGCTCTATAGGCCTCTGACTGAATACACTACCGACAAGTATGAGAAAAACCAGTATAAATTTCATTATTTCCTCCTTATTAACCTGAATATAATAAGATTTTTCCAAAAAAACTCTTACAAAGCAATTCAGTTATAACGTCATAATTTATAAAGCACTTAGACTAAATAAACAGTATTGTCGCATTAAAAATAGTTTTTTTATGCATCCATACTCAGATAAATCCCATTTTTCATCTGAAACCATAGTCTAAAATAAAAATTGCCCGGACAAGAGACCGGGCAACCAAAAGATAGTGTGGGTTAGGTAAATAAACGAATCAACGCATAATCAGATCTGAAACCGATTCAATACCAGAGCGTACATGGACCACATATACACCACTATTTCTAAGCTCAGTACTTTTAAGTATCCATTGTCCGCTACCTTTACCTTTATAACCGGATACCTGTCGACCCATCAGATCCATAACGCGGATATCATATTCAACAGAATTGCTTCGGTTTGAAATATCAATGGTAAAACTGCCATCCATATGTTTCTTGATATTCATCGTCAAATTATGTGCTTTGTTGGTACCGATATATTTTCCATCTTTAACACCGACATAGTCTTTAGCCATACTTATAAGAGAATCAGGAACATCGTTTCCCGGACCAAACTGATTGAGTGTATACCAGACGTTGTGATGTAACAACTTGGAGTCATCATCTTTTGCATATATGGTATTATCGGTCCACTGAAAATTGTAATTATCACGCAAAACCAAACCAGGCACAATAACTTCAACTTTTTTCTGGTCCTGGGATACAATAGCGGAAGTGATAGAAAGTTTCACAGGATTACCTTCTCCTCCCCCATATGCGTCCTGAAGCTCGAAAGACTGGCGGTGAACGGACAAATTTCCTTTTACATCAGAACCAGCAGCATTCTTCATGGCCTTGGTAAATTCAATTTCAAATTTATCTGAACCCGTACTCCTGACCGCAAGCATTTCAAAAGCAACCGTATCGAGAGGAACAAGACGATCCAGCCCTTTAGGGGTATCTCTTTCCCAAAGACCTCCGTTTGAGCCATTACCGCCACAATACAAGTTTCCATCCGGTCCCCAACGGAGCTTCCAGACAGCTTTACCTTCAAATTCACCCTGACGCTTGAAATCAAATACACAACCCTGATATTCGCCATTCACTAATTCAACAAATACCCGTCGAATTCCCCCTGTACCAATCTCCTTATACCTGTCAGCATCACAGACAAACATCTGGCCTTTGAATATACCCGAATAAATGCCAACCGTATTTCCAGGAGAGCGTGCATTTATTTGATGAATAAGGCGCACTGCAAAGGCTGCGTATTCGTTGTATTGTGTTGTGGATGTCTTTGTATGGGGTTGCATATATGGTAGTGGATCCGTTTGAACCTGACGCCCATACCAGCGGCCTTTTTTTACATTGATTATGGGGCTACTGGGACGATAACCACCCTGGTTCTCTGTTACCCATAACTCGCCATAGACAAAATCAACACCCGCCGGGACGCGATGCCCGCCGGAAAATATTTTCATTTCACCGTCTTTGTAGATCTCGTAACAGGCGTTTTGTCTGCCTGGAGGCTGTGGAACGCGTAAATTAGCCGCTACCTGTAAATCACCGTTAAAACAAACGTAAAAACATTTTTTCACAGGGTCCCAGGGTAAACCAAAAGCATAGTTCTTCTCATTTGTGGTTCGACTCCAGTCGTAAGTAATTGCACGATATTCATCTGCTATGCCATCTTTAGGGATATCATGGTCAAGCAGTAGCATTAAAGCATTTTTGGTGACAACATAGATAGAATCATTCAAAACCTGCATACCAAGGATTTCTCTGAATCCCTGGGCAAATTTTGTAACAGTCATCTGAGCTTTGTCGCCAGTGGTAATATTCTTAATGATGTATACTGAATAGTCGTCAGTCCAGTCTGCGACCACCAGGCTGCCATCAGATAAAAAATCCATAGCTCCCAAAGGCCACTCAACACCCGTTGGGCGAACATTTTCGACTTTCCAGGCTGGATGGCTAAAGCCGGTTGAAAACAAAGTAAGTACCACTATGGCAATAATGGCGTTGATGTTCTTTCTCATTCTAAATCCTCCTAATATTATCATTTCAATTTCCGCCATTACCAGGTTGCACTCAGTGTGGTCACGCCATCTGAAGTTTGTGTCATATCATCACCGGTGATAGAACCAACTCCTGTGGCTGTCCAGGTACCGGTGCCACCTTTGGTGTGTAGCATCACAGAATATCCTGAAGGAATACCGGCAATAGTAATTTTACGACTGAGTCCAACTCCGGTACCAGAGACATATTCAGGCTCTTCGGTAATCTCAATTTCTCTGTTATCAGGCAAGACAAGGCTAAACTTAAGCTTAAAAGCCTGCTGACCGTTTACTTTTGTAAAATACCCTTTGTATTTTAGTTTAACCTCTACAGCCTGGGTACCATTTTTCACCTTCCATGCCCGATAATTGGTAGGATAATTAGACCAGCTTGAGTAATAATTGGGAATTTCTTTTGCAACTGCTCCACTTGGATAATACTGATCGATATTATCTTGCTTAAAGTAAGTGGTTCCACCCGGATTGAATTGAGTAGAAGTATGAGGAGTTGCTTTGAAATCAGATTTGATATAATCGGCATTTGTTAAAGTACCACCATCAGCTCCACCTTTCCAGGCTAAATAGAAAACGCAATAAGGGAGATCATACATTATCCACAAATCACTATGGAGAGCAACATAAAGTTGTCTTGTCCGCTCTTTAATAGACACCTGGGAAACCCAGGGATCGTGGGGACGTGCAGAAAATACGGCAGTTACCAGTAATAAAAAAATCGGCAGTAATCTCATTTTTTCCTCCTCAAAATTACAATTCTCAAAAACTATCCTGAACCCAAAAAAAATAGGCTCACTCATGTCTGTCAAAAGAAGTTCCCCGTTACACTATCTAAAGGTCTGATGCCCGTGGTAACACTTGTAATATATCTCAGAATCCCATATTTCGCAAGTCGATTAGGTTTTTCCCCAGGGATAAGTGCTTCCGAAAAGGAAGCGGTTTTATTGGGAAAAAACAGCTATTTCATCCTTTTTTTCCAATATTATATATTTTCAGGACTCGATCACCAGATTGCGGGAGGGAGCCTTTGGAAAAGCCTTTATTAGCGTTGTTTGGTCATTCTACGGATAGTTTATGAAAATAAAATTTCACCATCTGAGTATTTGCATCATAGGGATGATAACGTTTATTACAGCCAAAAACGATCTCAAACCACAGGTTGAATTTTCACCATCAGCATATGCGGCGTTTCAATCAGGTCAGATTGTAAATGGAAAATTTCAGGGAGAAGATCTTGTACATCCATCCTGGATGCAAAGTCTCCTTTTAAATTTTTCCATGCATACATCTATAAACAAAAACCTGGAAGTAATTACCAGCTTTGAACTTGCAACAAAGCACAACACTTTCCCCCTGGATAAAATTCCGGGGGTTTATGAAATTCCAAAAGTGGAATATGAAATTTATCCCCATCAGGCAGAGGGGGTGTATACATTTCATTTTAACAATAAACCATTACTGAAATTTGCCGCTGGTCTTACCCCATATAAATACAATGCAAATGTAAAGAATCTTGGAGAATACCTTTTCCGAAGTGGTACCTACCCTGGTTATCTTCTTTCAAATTTTGAATTGGCCTATGCGCGTATAACCGGGATTCGTCTGATGACCTCCTGTTTCGAAAACTGGGAGAACGAACTTTTGTTCACTACCCGTACTGGAATTCCACCTTGGCACGATATGAATCTGACATATATTACCAAATACCGTTTTGGAAACGTTCTGCAAATTGGTGCGGGAATTCAATTTGCCCATATCATTTCTGTTAACGATACTTTAACCACACCTAAGAATTCCTATAACAATAACGCCTGGTTCAACTGGGCGGGCAGTCCTGATACGATGCTTCCCTCCCCTGGAGATTACTGGACAAAAGACAATGAAGACCAAGTGAAGAATATCATAAATGACGGATATGTCTTATATGATGGCAATGATTCGTTGCCTGCAGGCGCATACTGGGCTGATAGTGATATTCCCGCCATTAAAGCATTTGCTGACGACAGTTCCACAGTTGTTTCTTTCCCTGAGTATTCTCAATACACCTATAAGGGAACTAAACTCATGCTTATGTTTTCTTTTGATCCAAAATCCCTCTTTTCCAGTGAAGTTTTCGGACCGGAAGATTTAAAATTCTATGGGGAGGCAGCTTTATTGGGATTAAAAAAATACCCTGTTTTTTATGAAAAATGGCAGGAAAAAATACCTATAATGTTTGGTTTTAACATCCCTGTTTTTAATCTACTGGATCATCTCGCCCTTGAAGTTGAGTGGTATGGTTTTGGTTATCCCAACGACTATAAAAACAATGTTGTACCTAATCGGCAGACCGCAGTACCGAGCCAACCTCAAGGAGACTATCTCAATTTTAATTACGACCGGGACAACTGGAAGTGGTCTATCCACGCTTCAAAAACAATCACCCCCGGTTTTTCAATAATAGCCCAGGCGGCAAGAGATCATTTACGGCACAATTTTCAGTTTGAACAAACCACAGCAGATAGAGAAACCCTTCTGGTGAAACCCGGGCACTGGTACTGGATGGTAAGGTTCATGTTTGGTATATAAATCAATTGAGGTAAGTAATGCGTTTATTCACAGGTGTTTTTTTGTTGTTAGCCGGCTCTATTCTCTTCGCGGAACCGGTCAATGTCATCTTTGATTCTGATTTTGGTCCGGACTGTGATGATGTAGGTGCCCTTGCCATATTGCATGTGATGGCAGATAAGGGTGATGTTCGCATACTGGCTATGGGGAACTCAACCAGTAACCAGGATGGCCCATCTACCATGGATGCAGTTAACCACTATTATAAGAGGCCAGATATCCCCATCGGCGCTTTAAAAGGAATTTCTGATTTATGGCCTAACGCAAATTATACCAGCCAGTTGTCCAGCCAGTTTGAGCAGGACCTGGGCAAAGCAGATGGTGTCCCTGATGTAGTAAAAGTCTACCGAAAAGTCCTCGCAAGGGTACCCGATACCAGTGTGACCTTTATTACTGTGGGTTTTAAAGTCAATGTCGCAAATTTGTTACAATCCGAGCCTGACGAGTTCAGTCCGCTGAACGGTATGGACCTGGTAAAGAAAAAAGTGAAGTTGCATGTAGACATGGGCGGAAAATTCCCTGGAGGCGGTCTTGAGCATAATTTTTTATGGGCACCTGAGCATACTAAATATCTGCTTGGGAATTGGCCAACACCGTTGATTCTTTGCGGATTTGAAGTTGGTGTTGATATCCGGACCGGTGGATTTTTTCTATCTGATGCCCAGCTCCAGCAAACCAACCCGGTTGCATTGTCTTATAAATTATGGCCAGCTCCTTCTGAAGGTAATTCAAGTTATGACCTTGCTGCATCACAATATGCGGTATATGGGTTGGGTGATATGTTCACACTCTCTGAAGAAGGCTGTGCCGATGTAGATGCTAATGGAGCAAACAGCTGGACCACCAGTAAAAAATGTGGTCATTGGTATCTCAATCTTAAAATGTCAGCTTCCAAAGCAGGCTCCCTTTTTGACGACCTCATGAAAGAGACTCCCCTGCCACCGGAGCAGAAACCAGATATGTTAAATCCCTGGCCAGAACAATGTCTGATAGAAACGAGTAGCTGTTACCTCCTTGATACTGCAGGCGCATGCCAGGTATCTGATGGTGCCTGTTCCGCCACAGGTGCATGTATCGTGAAAGAAGGACTTTGTTATATTGCCTCAACAGATGTCGCCTGCAGCAACACCAGTGGAGCGTGCTCTTTCACAGCTATTCAGCCACAACTGAGACAGCAGGGAGTCAAAGTTACGAACTTCAGTAACAAAATTATATTTACTTATAATCCAACTGAAGTAGGCCCCGTTGATATGGTTATATATGACTTGCAAGGAAATATGATTAAGGACCTTGGGTATTCAGGCACAACGGGTACCCGGCAAATAACCTGGAATGGTAGAACTGAACGGGGTACCACTGTTTCAAAGGGTATTTACCTGTTATTGGTGAATTCCAAAATACTGACAAAATTTCGTTGGATGTAATAAATTAAATATTGGCGAAAATCTGCACTGAGGAAGTGATCCCGTTTACGGAGGCTTTACCCGTAATACGGAACTCATTAGCAGAGGGTTTCCATGTTTTAATAACAATTATTTCATTCTGCAATCCACTAAAAGATGTGCTTGTATCGTATGGCACTGCCGCAAGCCAGCCAAGGCTATCCATGTAAACCTGGCCTTTTGAATACAAACAATTATCCTGATCAGGGGTAATAGGTTTTTTTGCAAGCTTACTCCCATTGGGCTCATGGGTCACCTGAGTAAATTCAGGTGGTTGTTTGGCAAGGTACAATCCCCAATACAAAGCTGCTTCAGCAGCATAATCTGCCTTTGTCCTCTGCATAATAATGGATGATTCCTGCACATCTTTCTGCACAATTTGATAAACCAGGGAGCTTGACAAGCCTATTACCACAACCAACCCCATTACAATCGCCAGAACCATTCCCTGTTCTTTCTTTTTTGACAGTTCGTTTGTAATCTGTTTCAAACCAGCAATCCTTTCGCCCTGTTAGTAATAAGGGTATACCGTTTTAAGAAATATGCTATGATTATTATCCCAGGTGATGATAGCACGAATTTGCATCAAATTAATGTTAGCTGAAGTCATGGCGGACACATAGGTTGTTTTTACCTTAAAGGCTGTTCCTTTCTGGGTTTGACTGCTGTTAACATCATAAAAACCTTTAGTCTTGATTTTATTTAAAATGGTTGCCAGAGATGTTGGGTTTTTTAATTGACCCTTGGCTGTTTCTAAAGCTGAAGTTGCCAACTGATTCGCAACAATGGTTTTATCAGCCTGCCAGGCAGTTTTCCTGCTGTACATAAAATATCCGGCAATAAAATTAGCTGTCAAAGCCAATATCAGGATACTCATTACAACTTCTATGAGCGAAAAGCCATTTTTTTGAGGTAATGTTGTTTGTCTGTGTTTAAACATAAATTCCGAAAGGATTATTAATAATTAATATGTATAAGCCCGGAAGCCAATCTGCTTTTATCCATTTGCCCGGTTTTTTTAGTAGTAATGGTCAGTGAGAATTTGACAGCCCGTACATCTGCACTATTGCCGGTAACTTGACCCTTTTCGTTATAGTACGTGAAAACCAGATTAACGCCATTTTTGTACGTAAACAGATTCTGCCATTTTATATGCACATCATCACAAAAGAGGCCACGATACAAAGTATGATTAGATACAAGATATCTGATTTTTGTAATGGTTGTTTCGTTCTTTCCACATTCATTTTTTAGTCTGTCCATAAACGAAAATGTAATCTCGTTTGATTTAATCTGGGTTGGAAAAGCACTCCCCTCAGCCAAACCACCACCCGCATTACCCATATCTTTTTTTATCTGTTGAAATGCCAGTTTTAATTCAGCTTGGATTTCGGCAATGTCCTGCATTTCTTTTGCACCTTTTGACATTGATTGAAATGTATAAGCCACAATAAAAATTACAATACTGGAAATCAGCATTGTAACCAATAATTCTACAAGGGTTATTCCGCGCTGCGGGTTTACTTTTTGTTGGTTCATTTTCATCAATATAATTTTTTCATTCAATGACAATAGCTTTTCATTAGTAATCTTTGTTTACAAAGCCTAAACATCATATCCGTTTAAACATTTTAGACATCAAATAAGTTCTCAGAAGTACCTGTTTCATTGGCAAGACTCAAAGTATATGAAAGGACGCCTGAGTTCCGGTACATACAAAAATTTGTATTTTTACCAGGGCTCAGTAGCATATTTTTAACCACAAAAAAATCGAATCCACCATCATTGTTATAATCTCCAAATGCTACGCAGTTAAATTGATGATCTGGAACGCCATCTGATCCATATTCCGAAAAGAGGGCATTAAAACTCACTACTGCCCAGAGTGGCGAGATAAGAAGGATAGGTATAAGATACCGAATGATATACAATCTTTTCATTAAAAACCCCGGAAGCTGAGAAGAATGCCGCTATCTTCTCTTAATATATTGTACAACTATATGACCAGATACTACAACTATTTCAACAATTAATGTAAATAATTGTCCTTTTTTTTGATTTTTAAACAGAAAGCCACCATAACTCAAGTTTCTAAATATTCCCTATGTTCTAAAATACATTTGGTATTCAAATAAAATCAAACTTATCCGGTTTTAGCCCCCCCTATTAAAGATAACCCCATTCTGTTACTGAACAGTAAGTATTTGTTATTAATAGGCTTACAAAATAGAGAACAATTCTACTCTCACAATTACTAAAAATCAATTGACTTTTTAGCTAGGCAGGCTAAATTGGATAAAAACAAGTCTTTGTCAGAAAATATTTACTTTTATTTTATCTGACCAAAAAAAACCAACTGATTTCGGAATAGAGAGGCTAAATGAAAGTTTTTAAAGCATTATCACCTTATACAACTGTTCTATTTTTTCTTTCAATCACGGCCTATGGTAAAATAGTCATAAATGAAGTCCTTCCCGCAGATGAAGCTAGTGTTCACATTTCGTTTGTTGAATTAAAAAACACAGGGTCAGGTAGCCAGAATCTTCATGGTTGGGTACTCAAATACACACCCTCCAATGGCAAACAAGACAATGGTGGATTCCTGGATAATCTGGGGGTTACAGGGTATTTCGTTATTACGAATGTTAGCCTTGGTGCGGGTGAAACTGCAGTTTTTTATTTTGGTGCTTCCGGCACAAATTCATCAAAAACCATCTACATGGCAGATATGAATCCCATTCCCCCATTTGCAAATATTTCTTTGTATTCAAGGGGCCCAGACGGCGAACACCATGGCGGCGCTTGGTATGGTACTTCACTCCATGACTTTATTCGTTTTGGTACAAAAAACCCTCCCAGAGAAATCATCTGGGATCGGGACAGTTATTCGGGTACAGAATGGATAGCCAAACATGCCGCAGGGAACCTCGGTGCCATTTATGTGAAATACAATCAATGGCCAGACACTAATACGTTCATCAACACAAAAGGGCTTCCCCATGACGCATCTCTCTCGTTAAAAGGTGATGATACCAATTCTCCCGATAACTGGATTTTCACCAGCCCCACTCCGGGAGCAAATAATGGAACGACAGAACGACCTCCACTACCGCCCGATTTCTTCGGCCCTGTAGAAAATAATAGCCAGGCTACTCTCCAACTAACCGATACCCGTCATATCCTTTATGCGGTTTCTTTTGACCATTACCAACAAGGTGATTATCCCCGGGACTGGTATTATCACATGATGAGCAGTGATATCAAAAATCCATCATACAATGCTCCTCCCACCATCACCGGCAGTTTTGCAGTCAACAAAGAATACGGACACCGGGGGCTTTGGGTTACGCCTTCTTCTCTTAATGTCTGCAACCATAATGCCGCAGCAGCGGTTTTTGGTGATGTAAGCTGGACCGATTATCGCTTTACCTTTACCGTAAAAGAAACAACAGGAGATTTTTTCGAGGGCCCGGCTTATGAAGGCCGACACCAGTTATGTCAGTTTTATTTACGTTTAAAAGAAGATACAACAAGAATAGAAGGTTACCAATTTAACTTCATCGGTAGCCAAAGTATATCGGTAAGAAACTGGCTCAAATACGGAGCAGACTTTGGGACAATCAACATCCATCGTGGAGTTGACTTTTGGGGCGGCGGAGAAGAAAGTAATGTTTTTACACAACTGGCAAAAAATACAGATAGGTCTGTCAATCCGGCCAAAGACCTCATATATGTTACTCTTGAAGCAAAAGGTGATAAAATAACAGCTACCTATGACAATAAACAGGGTAATACATTAACGATGTCTGCCACCGATGCCACCCATAGTTCAGGAATGGTTGGTCTGGGGCTTGTTTATGGTAATTACGTCTATAATGACATCCTGGTGGAGGATATCAGTGCCAATCCAACGGGCAGTGTTCCAGTATCTGTGGTATCAGATATGAATGATACTTATGCTATAAATACTCCTGTAAGTTTTAGCGCAGCAAACAGTATATATAGCGGAGATCAAAGCAATCTCACTTACCTGTGGGATTTTGGCGATGGGATCCGTGGAACCGGCCAAAGACCTCAGCACAGCTTTGCCGCAGTGGGTACTTACCGTGTGACCTGCACTATTTCCGACGGAGAAAATCAGACAACCGATGGCTTTTTTCTGACCATCACAGGTCCTCATGATGCCACTGCTCCAACAGACGTAATAGGACTCACCGCTGCAGCCAGTACTGAAGGTGTTCATCTTAATTGGAATGCAGCCACTGACACAGAAAGTGGCGTAAGTGGTTATGTGATTTACCGTGGAACCAGCGCCAGCCCAAGTACACCGTTACTCACCGTAACCAATGTTACTTCGTTTGTTGACGCCTTTGTTGAACTCAATACCACTTATTACTATCGGGTTAAAGCTCTTAACGGCGTAAAAGCAACAAGCGCAAACTTCAGTAATAGCGCAAATACTACAACATCCACAACAGGCTTTGACCAAAAAACGTCTTCACCAGCAAGACTCATTCTCTCCCGTAACAGTTTTGGCGGTATGAAAGAAATTTCCTTCTTTTCACCTGTTGAGCAGTCAGTCCATATCCAAATATTTTCTTCAAATGGCCGACTCATTAATTCCCTGTACAAAGGTAAAATTACCAGTGGATTCAGTAGTTGGTCCTGGAAAGCTCCTCAAGGTACCGGAATCTATCTGATTAAGATCAAAACAGAAAATGCAGTTCTAACCGCTAAAGCAATGGTGATTCAATAATTTCTGAAGAAAAAGTCTCTTCTCGAGACTTTTTTAGAATTCAGCCATCATTTTAACTAAAATTAGAGTATAGTTATAGTATCACAGGTACCTTTAATTTGAGTGCGCTAAAATCTCGAAAAAAGCTCTGTTTTGGAATAAATAATGCTGACTGGAAAAATATTTGGAAATTACTTCGTTTTCGTAATTGTTGTTTTTCTCCTAATTTCCAATATTCAGTCCCAAATCCTATTTAATGAAGTCCGTCCTGCTGATGAAACCAGCGATTTCTGCTCATTTGTAGAATTAAGAAACGCTGGTATTTCACCACAAACTCTGGACGGCTGGGTAATCAAATATACCCCCGTAAATGGAAAGCAAGATAATGGAGGCTTTCTGGATAATTTCGGGGTCACCGGGTTTTACGAAATACCTTCAGGCATTCTTCTGGAACCAGACAGTGTTGCTGTTTTTTATTTCGGTTGTACAGGCGACAACAGCTCTCATATCAAATATGTACCGGAAAAAAACTCCATCCCTCCATTTTGTAATCTCTCCCTCTATTCACGAACTCCAGACGAAACCTATTTCGGTGGAGTATGGTATGGTACAACCCTTCATGATTTTATCCGTTTCGGCCCAGGTAAAAACCCTCCCCGGGAAGTAATAAGCGACCATGATAGTCGAAACACAGATCTTGATGGCAACTCAAATTTAAGCTGGATTCCAAGATCTGCTGGTACCATCATCTCAGATGTATATGTCAAATATAATCAATGGTCTGATATCAACGCCTACATCAACACATCTGGTCTTGCTCAAGACGCTTCAATAGTCATCATTGGAGACAGCAATAACAAACCAGCAAACTGGAGATTTATGGGTCCCACGCCGGGTCAACCGAATTTTTCTCCTGAACGATCTGAACTCCCTCCGGTTGCTCCTGGCCCCATGGCTCAAAGTGATTTACCTACTATACCACTTCAAGATACCAGGCATATCCTGTATGCATCCTCTTTTAATTATCAACTAAAGGGAGATTACCCCAGAGACTGGCATTATCATCAAATGGTAAGCAATGTCAATACTGAAGATTTTAATACTCCAGCCAAGATCAGTGGTACCTTCGCCATTAATGAAGAGTACGGCGAACGTGGACTGTGGATAAGCCCAGCGTCAATTAATGTAAACAATCATAACATGGCTGTGGCGGTATTTGGCAACGCGGATTGGACCGATTATCGCTTACATTTTACCGTTAAACAAACAACAGGAGATTTTAACAGGCACCAACTCTGTCAATTTTACGCACGCCTTAAAGATGATACTGAAAGAGTTGAAGGGTATCAATTCAACTTATTTGGCGGACGAAGCATTTCTGTCAGAAACGATGTTATGTTTGGTTCTGACTTTGGCACTGTAAATATCCACCAGGATGTTGACATTAGTGGCGGTGGAGAATTACCAGGAGTATATACGCAATTAGCAAAAGATACGAGGGAAATAGTAAACCCCTGTAATAACAAAGTAAACGTGACTATAGAAGTAAAAGGAGACAAGATAACCTCAACCTATGATAACGGGGTTGGAGGGAAGTTTTCCCTCTCTGCTACAGATGATAGTTATCAATCCGGTAAAGTCGGGTTGGGGCTGGTATATGGAAACTATATATTCAATAACATCCTGATAGAAGATATCAAAGATAATCCCACAGGCAATATCCCCGTAGCAGTCGTATTACCAATTGCCGATACACAATTTATCAACACTTTAGTAACCTTCAGTGCAGAGAATAGTATTTATAGCGGTGATCAAAGCAAACTGAGTTATGTATGGGATTTTGGCGATGGTTATCAGGGAAGTGGCCAGCGTATTAAACATAGTTTTGCTGCCATTGGCACGTACCGCGTCACCTGTACCATCAGCGACGGTGAAAATCAGACCAGGGACGGTGTATTTGTAACGGTAACCTCTTATCCCGATTCAACGCCACCTTCCTATGTTGAGAAACTTAACCTGTCCGTTGAAGATGATGGTATTTTGCTTTCCTGGACAGCCGCAACTGATTCCCAAAGCGGCATCAGCGGGTACACGATATACCGCGAACACCATTACCCCAAACTAGTGCCCACTACTCCGCTTGTAACCATTAGAAATGTTACGGAATTCAAAGATATCTCTGTAAAAGGAAACGTAACCTATAAATACCGTGTGAAAGCGGTTAACGGTGTAAAAATCAAAAGTCTTTATTATAGCAACAGCGTAGATACCACAACATCTGCCGTGGGGTCCGGATATAACCATGGAAAAGACAAATACTTCTATGTATCTAAAAATCACCTTAGTTCACACAAAACAATTCATTTCTCTTCCCCTCTGCCACAGGTTATCAGCCT
>JADFYW010000066.1 GCA_015232855.1 Fibrobacteria bacterium | reverse complement strand
TGAGATAAGCGGAAACGGACAACCAAAATCAATTACACAACCACTACTCCCGGACCTTAGTTATTTTGAAGTGTTTACTCCAGAAACTAAAGCCTCTACCCAAGTAAAAAGCGGTTACCTGTATTCATATAAGTCATTTTCCTATGTGTTGATTCCTTCCCGGAAGGGTGAATATGAAATAGGTCCTATTCGGTTTCCTTATTTTGATCCCAAAAGCGGGACCTTTGAAACAGCTGAGTCAAAGCCCCTAAAAATTACCGTAACCCAGGGGAAAGCGATAGCTGCAACCAATGCTCGTTTCCTAACCAAAAAAGATATTGAAGAATTTGGTTCAGACATCAGGCATATTAAGAAAATAAGCCAGTTGGTGAATACATCGACTCCTTTTCTCTATAACACCGTCTGGTACTGGGCGCTTTATCCTTTATCACCGGTTTTATTCGGATTGTTGCTGGTATACCGGAAGCGTTCACAGAAAATGGATGCTGATTTTGGATTGCGCAGGAAAGTAAAAGCCAGGAGTTTTGCCAGGAAACGCCTTTCTAAAGCTCGTCAGGCTATGAATGGAGATGATGCGAAGAGCTTTTATCACAGTGTTCTTGAGGCTGTTGAGCGCTTTATGAGTGACAAAATGAATATTGAGTTCAGGGGTATGACCATTGACCGGGCTGTGGAAACACTCAAAGAAAAGGGTGGAACAGAAGAACTGCAGTCATTATACACGGAGCTATTGGAACAATGTGATCTTGGGCAATTTGGTGGTATGGGGAAAGACAAAGCCAAATGGGATGATACCTATAAAAAGGCTGAAACCCTCATCAACAAGGTGAATAAAGTATTATGAAAAAAATTCTGCTTTTAATCATTTTACTGGCGGCTTCTGGTCTTTTGGCCGGTGAACAGGGGCATGTGTATTTTACTGATGGAAACGCTGCTTATGAAGCAGGAGATTTTAAACTGGCAAAAGACTCCTATGAAAAAGCATTGAATGAGGGAGTTGTTAGTTCTGAGTTGTATTATAATTACGCAAATGCTCTCTTTCGTCTTAAGAAATTGGGAGAATCTATTCTATCCTACGAAAAAGCATTGAAATTAGCGCCGACGGATAAAGATATCCAGGCAAATTTGAAGTTTGCCAACGCACAAACTATTGATAAACATCCTGCGCCTAATTATAATCTTTTCACCAAAATAATATGGGGCCTGCATTCAGGTTATAACCTCAATCATGCTTTGTGGGCAATGCTCATTCTTTTTTCAGTCATCTTTATATTGGCCATGTTATCACTGTTTCTTTCACCAGGTTTAAAACTCTTTACCCGGGTGTTTATAGTACTTTGCCTGGTCCCTTTGGTCGTTATCGCCCCATCGGCAATACTTCGTATAAAGGCCCAGGAAACCTCCCGGTTTTCAATTGTATTATCTCCAGTACTCGAACTCTATAGCGGCCCGGGAGATGGCTACCAGGTCCTGTCACGGGTCCATGAAGGTACCAAATTTGAAATCGAAAAAATAACCGGCGACTGGGCCAAGGTAAAGCTCCCCAACGGCAAGGGCGGCTATGTAAAAATTACCGGGCTGGGGATGATTTGAGCTTTTCAAGCACTTGCCAGTAATCAGTCGTCAGTAATCAGTTCTCAGTTTAATATTTGTGGCTTCGCCATTTTATCTAATATAAACGAAGTCATTATGTAACTGACAACTGACAACTGACAACTGAATACTGATTACTGATTACTGTTCATCCCCAACATCTTCCGCTTCCGTAAAATCGGATTCCAGATCTTCCAGTACGTTTTTGACTTTTGCCTCGGTATCGGTAAGGATAGTCTTACAGTTCTTTAATAGCCCGGCGGCTTCTATTACCTGGTTAGCGAGTTCATCAATAGGAATGTTGGCCTGGTCGATATTCTCCAGTATTTCGTCCAACCGGTTCATGGATTCACTATAGGTTTTTTTTTTGTCAGCCATGTTTTTCTCTTGTTGATGTGATTGTTCCATTTATATATCCGTCTTTAAGTTCTGCTTCAAATTCCTGGCCGGTTTTAAATTCAGACACGCCGGTTACCAGGGAGCCGGTCTTATTACGCAGGATGGTGTAGCCTTGTTTTAGTATGGTTCGGGGATCCATTGTTTTTATCAGTTGTTTTTTTAAGCGGAGAGACTCACCGGCATTCAGTAAATCCTTTTTCCAGGCAGAAACCAGACTGTGAAACGCCGAATGGGCCCGTTCATGTTCAAGGGTAAGAATTTTCTGTGGACCGCGAATGATACCGGTGTGCATACGTTTTTGGTTTTCGTGTTCCACTTTTAATGCTCTGCGGACCGTGCCTGAAATTTCCCGCAGTTGATAGCTCATTTTTTTCCATTCTCCTGATTGGCGAATGTGCCAGGCATGATTAATGGCTGAAGCTTTTTCACTTAAATCATAGGTTGCGGTCTGGTATTGTTCCCTCCAGGTATCAATGATGCCCTGACTATTACTATGGAGCATTGAATAGGCCTCAGATAGTCGATTTTCAATGAATTTTGCACAATCTGTGGGGGTGATTTTATTTTCCCAGGCTACCATATCCGCAATTGAAGTATCAATTTCATGTCCAATGCCCGTGATAACAGGAATGGGAAAATGAGCAATAGCCCGGCATATACTTTCTGAGTCAAAGTATACCAGGTCGGTTTTTGAACCACCTCCTCTTATCAGGCATACTAAGTCCAGTGTATATGGTTTGAGTGCCTCAAAGGCTTTTAATACAGTTTTTTCGGTACTATCACCTTGCATTTTAGCAGGATAGAAGTGGATATCAAATGCAAAAGGAGAATTAAGTAATATCGATGTGAAATCTTTGTATGCTGCACTTCCGGGAGCAGTGATAAGTCCAATCTTCAGAGGAATTGGACTTAATGGCAAAAGTTTATTTTTATCCATTAATCCGTCTTTTATCAGAGCTTCCAGAATTTTTCTCCGGGTTTGGGCGAGTTCTCCCAGAGTGAAATTTTCATCGATTTTTACCACTTTGGGCTGAAATTTTCCCATGGGGACGTAGAAATCTGCCCGGATTAAAAAACTGACTTTGAGTTCAACCCGTAACTCAAATGGAGTGGGCAATCTTGAAAAACGGATGTTCCAGGCTTCGAATTCAGATGCCCAAAGAAAAACTTGTAAGACCCCAACTGGTCTGGGATTACCTTCTTCGAACTGGCCAATGGTTATATAGGCTACCTTACCTCTGACATTTAACTGGGTAATGACTCCATGCACCCAGGTATCGGGGACTTTATCCCTCAGGTAGCGCTGTATGGCAGTGTTATACTGGGTTACCGTATAAGTCTTAACTAAATCAGCTCCGGGGTTTTCGATTTTTGCAGACATATCTACTTTATTTTAAGTAATCACTAAGTTAAAAAAATATCCAGAACTTGAAGTAATCCCCTGATAAATTATATTGCTCCACAAACACAACAAGGAGTCATCAATGGCAGTAGATTATAAAGAATTAGGTTTCGTAAACACCGAAGAGATGTTTAAAAAAGCAATGGAAGGGAAGTATGCTGTTCCTGCGTATAACTTTAACAATATGGAACAATTACAGGCGATTGTAAATGCCTGTGGTAAGAGTGGTTCACCGGTTATTCTTCAGGTATCTAAGGGTGCCCGTTCTTATGCAAATGAGACCTTACTGAGATATCTCGGACAGGGAGCTGTGGCAATGGCCAGAGAATCCGGATTTAATATTCCCATCGCACTTCATCTGGATCATGGTGATACCTATGAAACTTGTGTTTCTTGTATCGATGGTGGTTTTTCTTCCGTTATGATTGATGGTTCCCATCATCCTTTTGAAAAGAATATTGAAGAAACAAAAAAGGTTGTTGAGTATGCCCACGAACGGGGTGTTACGGTAGAAGGTGAATTAGGAGTTCTTGCAGGCATTGAAGATGATGTAGAAGCTGCTAAGTCAATTTACACTCAACCTGAAGAAGTAATTGAGTTTGTTGATAAGACTGGCGTGGATTCCCTTGCTATTTCTATTGGCACGTCTCATGGAGCCTTTAAGTTCACTCCTGAACAATGCACAAAAAATGATCAGGGTGTTTTGGTTCCTCCTCCTCTTCGTTTTGATATTTTAGAAGAAATTGAAAAACAAATCCCAGGTTTCGTTATTGTACTTCATGGCTCAAGTTCAGTAGTTCCTGAATATGTAAAAATGATAAACAGTAATGGTGGTGATTTAAAGGCTGCTGTTGGTATTCCGGAAGAGCAACTGAGAAAAGCTGCAAAGTCAGCGGTTTGTAAAATAAATATTGATTCTGACGGTCGTCTTGTAATGACGGGTGTTATTCGTAAAACATTAGCAGAGAAACCCGGGGAATTTGATCCTCGCAAATATCTCGGCCCTGCCCGTGAAGCATTAGTTGAAATGATGATTCACAAAAACGAAACAGTGTTGGGAAGTGCTGGCAGATATTAATATTGTTTTTACCCAATAACTTAAGAGCCGGATATCCGGCTCTTTTTTTTACTCTAATTTCTAATTTCTAAATCCTAAATCCTAAACAAACGTGATTTAGAAATTAGCCTCCGCTGCGGCTATCGCCGCAGATCAAATAAAAAGCTAACTATTTTGAATATCGATTAACGATTAACGAATTATGAATGATGAAATGAAAAATGCTATCGCTGTTAAAAAATTCGAAATTCTGCATTCGTTAATCGTTAATCATCATTCAAAAAGGAGTGTTTTCGGTGAGTTAGATAAAAGGATGTACCAAAGTCCATTATTAGGGTTTCTGAAAAATAACACAGCTGTTATGGCCACCAAAGCCAAAGCTGTTTGATATGCCAAACTCGATATCTTTTTCAACCATTGTGTTCGGTACACAGTTTACATCACATTCCGGATCCTGATTCTCTACATTGATAGTAGGGTGGATTTTGCCTTCTTTAAGACACATGATGGTGACGACGGCTTCGATTGCTGAAGCAGCTCCAAGGAGATGACCTATCATAGATTTGGTAGAATGAACCAGCATGTCTTGGGTATGAGTACCAAAAATCTTTTTAATAGCTTTAACTTCTGCTGCATCTCCAAGAGGAGTGGAAGTCATATGACCATTGACAAGACCAATATCTTCTTTGGCGATATCGGCGTCTTTAATAGCGCTGTTGATAGCAAGTGCCACGCCGTCTCCGGTTTCGAGTGGTGCCGAAATATGATGGGCATCACAACTGGACCCGAATCCTTTGATGATTCCAAGGATGGTTGCGCCACGGGCTTCAGCATGTTCTCTGCTTTCCAGGCAAAGCGTAGCAGCGCCTTCTGCGAGTACAAAGCCGTCTCTGTCTTTATCACAGGGTCTTGATGCTTTTTCAGGAGCATCATTTCTGCGTGAGAGAGCCCGCATATTTGCGAAACCCGCAAGTGCTGCCGGGCAGATAGCTTCTTCTGCTCCTCCAGCAATAATGACATCTGCTCGTCCACCTCTTATTTCATTTACTGCGTTCATGATAGAATGGTTACCCGTTGCGCAGGCTGATGAAACGGACCAGTTCGGTCCCATCCAACCCAAACTTATAGCTACCGTACCACTGCCCATATTGGTAATGGCCTGAGGAATAAAGAATGGCGAAACCCGGGAAGGATTTCGATTGGTCATAGCAACTGCATTCTGGGTAAAAACTTCAATACCTCCCATACCAGAACCACAAATAACACCGGCTCTGGTTTTATCAAGGTTATCATTATCAAGGCCTGCCATTTCCACGGCGGAATGCGCAGCTGAAACAATATACTGGACATAACGACTTGTACGAGAAACTTCTTTTGGGGAAAAAAATGCAGGTGGATCAAATTTTGTTACTTCACTGCCAAATTTTACAGGAAATTTTTCAGTATCGAATCGTTCAATAGAGGCTATTCCACTCTTTCCTGCTATCAAATGGTTAAAAAGCTCATCAACTGAATTCCCCAGTGAAGAAACAACTCCAAGGCCTGTCACTACAACTTCTTTATTCATATATCTCCAATTAACTTATCCGGTGCTTTTAAAAAAAATATTCGCATTAAATTATAATAATTATAGTTTTATATACAATTTAGCTGGCTGAAAGGATAATAAAATGGAACAAAACCTGGTATGGATGGATTTGGAATTTTCGGGTCTGGATCCGAACACAGAAGTAATCCTTGAAATAGCGACTATTGTAACGGATAAAGATCTGAATATTCTGGAAGAAGGACCGGTGCTTGCAATCCACCAGTCAGATACAATTCTCGACAATATGGATGATTGGAACAAGGAACACCACGGACAGTCCGGCCTTGTTGATAGAGTCAAAAAATCCACAGAGTCTCATGAATCTGCTTCTGCAAAAACAAAAGCTTTCATTGCAAAATATTGTAAAGAACGGACTTCTCCCTTATGCGGGAACACTATTCATATGGATAGACAGTTCCTCCATAACCATATGCCGGGCTTAAATGAATATCTCCATTACCGGAACGTAGATGTAAGTACGATTAAGGAACTGGCAAAAAGATGGTATCCGGACCTCCCTGAACTTTCCAAAAAAAAGGCACATCTTGCCCTTGATGATATCAGAGAATCAATAGAAGAATTGAAGTATCTCCGCGAAAAGTTGTTTATAAAATAGAATGTTATGTCTGGGGCAGACACATCCCGGTAAACACATGTTGGTTTATAAGCTTTGCTTTGCCGTTAAAACGCATTCCGCTTATAAATTCAGTAGTTATATCTTTTACGATCTCCAGGGTAAACTCTTCCCGGCTCCAGTTAATTTGAACTTGAGCGTATTTGAAACCAAAATACTTTTGTACGAGTGGTGCCAGACATTTATAAAAGCTTTCTTTTATACTGAATATTGCTCTTGATTCTTTTATAAGGTTTTTGCCTGATAAAAGACACAGTCGTTCTAACTCTTTTTCGGTGCAGATATATTTTACGATGGCCTTTTCTTGTGAGCGGGTTTGGAGATGTTCAACATCGAACCCCAAGGAGCGATACCTGCGGGTATTGGCCACTGCTGCTCCATACATACCCTTACAATGGGAAATGCTGCCGGCGAAACCCTGGGGCCAGATAGGAGCGCCTTTATCATTTTTAAGTATGGATACGGGCTTGTGCCCCAATTGTTTGAGGGCGTTTCTTGCGCACCATCGTCCGGTGGAAAATTCTTGAAGCCTTTTTTCTGAATACCCGGTAACGAGAGACAACTCATCTTTAAGCAATACACTTTCGTTTTTGGATTGCTGGCTTAGGACTAATATTACTTCAGAAGGAAAAAGCTCCTGGCAGAGTTCTTGGTAATCCGCTGTTTTGGGTTCCTGCAAAAGTGCCTCCGGACTCATTTTCCTTTTGTATGCTGAGAGAGTTATTGACTTAGCTAATGATAAGAAATAATTTCGGTAGAAGGGAAGATCTACTATTTTTAACAAAATGGTAGTGTCCGGGTGGTTCATGGTCAGTTAATTGAGGAATATTCTATTAAATATCAGTATCTAGATTTTGCTCCGGGCAAAAAGCCTATAAGGTTAAAACCACAGAAAAAGAGAAAAGTACCCCTATTTTTCTTTTTTATTACCCTGTTTTTTTTGTCTTGTTACAGCTATTTCTCCTTCCAGCAAGATGATGGTATGGTGGCTTTTGCTTCTGCCACAAATGAGCCTCTTTCTTTGCCGTCCTATCTGGATTATTATAGCGATTTCACCAACTATCCTGGCGTAGATACTTTTAACTATAAACAGCACCGGTTCGTAACTGATTATGAGAGTGATTCTTTACTTTCGGCCCGGACTTCCCTGTACCTTTCTCGCTATCATCCTGAAGCCGCCGTTTATCTGATATGTGATCTGAAATCAGGACATATCCTTTCTCTTGGCGAGAGAAGAGACAATAAAAACAGTAGCAAACCGAAGATGGCTTTTGGAAATAAGTTTCCGGCAGCATCTTTGTTTAAAATTATCACCGCTCTTACCGCCGTTAAAAAGGGTACCGGTCCAGAGAGCAAATTATTACAAATAGGATCAAGTCATACTCTTTATAAACGCCAATTAACATCAGCAAATAGAGCTTCAGGCTCTGAAGTGTCTCTTCGTCATGCCTTTGCCCATTCTTATAACCCCGCTTTCGGGCTATTGGGACTTGAGCTGGGGGCTGATGCCATCAGAGAATCCGGGGAGAACGCTGGTTTTAATAAAACAGGACGACCACGGCTCGTCTTAAGCGATTTATCTGTTCCAGATTCTGGTTACGCTCTGGCAGAAGTTGCCTGTGGTTTTAATCAGCACACTACTGTATCTCCGATACATGCTCTTGAACTTGCCCGGGCTCTGGGCCATGATGGTAAATTAAAAAACTGTAGTTTTTCCAACGATATTCGTTGCATCAAACCTGAGGCGTATCCGGTGCATCTCTCTCAACCTGAAGAAAATGAACTGGTGTCAAAGGCTAACCTTCCTGCGATGCAGACACTGATGGAGGCTACCACATCCATGGGGACTGCCCGTAAAGGATTTCATAAAATAATGAAACACCATCACCTGAAGTATGTAATTACGGGTGGAAAGACGGGGTCTGTAGATGGAACAAGTCCTGATGGAAGATATGATTGGTTTGTGGGATATGCAAAATTAAAATCAGACCCGGATAGAGGTATTGCTATCGTAATTATGCAGGTACACCAGACCTACCAGAGCCTTCGCTCTACCTATGTTGCAGCTCTCTTAATCAAAGACTGGCTTCGCCAGCAGCATAAACAGGGAATAGTGAATACTCCCAGGAAATCAGTTAGTTAAAATTTAATGGATGTAAAAACGTACCAATGACAAAAAAAAAGAAATTAGCGTTAGTTTTGTTTGGAGGAGGAGCACGTAGTGCTTACCAGGCCGGGGTGTTACGCTCATGGCAGGACTTATTTACCAAAGATAAAAGAATAGACATCCTCTATGGGGTATCGGCGGGAACAATAAATACTGTAAAATTGGCGGAATATGCTGACAACCTTGCAGAAGGTATCGAAGAAATGAATGAACTCTGGTCCAATCTCCATACCCATGAAATCTTTGATTCTAATCTGAGAAGCGTGGTTTCTAATATTTTTAATCTGACTCGCTCTTCACGAAAAAACAGAAATGATCATGAAAGTAGTATCCATAAAGCGATACTGAGTACCAATCCCTTTTACCAATTTCTTTTAAAACATTTTGATATTGGGGAAATACATCACCAACTCAATAAAAACCCGGATCAATCTCTGGCTATCAATTGTTTTGATTACTCCACCATGAAAAACATTACCTTTTTTCAAGGGAGTGACGAATGCAAAGAATGGAACACCCCCTCACGTACGGGCAGAAAAACCATCATTAATACAAAACATATTATGGCCTCATGCGCCATTCCCTTTATATTTCCCACTATCAATATTGATGGAGGCTATTATGGTGATGGCTCTCTGAGAAACATAGCGCCTCTGGCTCCGGCAATTAAGTTGGGTGCAGAGCGTATTCTGTGCATAAATTTAAAAGACGTTCACCTTGAGAGCCGGAAAGATATTGCTCCTACATTGGGAAATGTTGCCGAGGCAATTTTTGAATCTTCATTTATGGATTCTATTGATTACGATACTCAGGTGCTTGATAAAATAAACCGCCTGAGTGTGCATAGTGAGGCGAGCATTGAAGGATCGAAAGTAATTGATCTTTGCGTAATTAAATCAAAACTCCATTTTGGAAAAATTGCACAGAAACATCAGGGGAAATTTCCCAAGAGCGTCCGGTATTTGCTTGGAGGATGGATGTCGCCTGCGTTAATAAGCTATTTGATGTTTGATGGAAGCTATTGCAATGAACTTATGGATCAGGGTTTTCGTGACGGGCATTTGTACCGGGATACGGTACAGGAATGGCTGGAATAATACATCAATAAGGCGTCTGCCTCTGCCTTGGTAACAATGGCGCTCGACTTTGTACGATATTGTTTGAGTTAAGACTTTTTAAGTCCTTAAAAAGTTTCGTCTTCTCTTTCTTTATATTTCCCATAGAGAAAATTTGTTATCATCCCCACAGATACGGCAATGGAAGCGTTTTTAAGGCCTAAGTTGTTATCCAGACCAATACCCGGAGCTCCCCGAACCGTAATGGAGAAAAAAGGCTGATTTTCCCACAAATCCCGGTAGGTTTTGGGATAGTATTCCAAAGAAATCATCCCGCGATAAGGTGTGTTGATGCCAAAAGGGTTTTCGCCCAGTCCCACTGAAGTATTTGCCTGGTTACCATCTATAAAAAAAGCTTCGAATCCCAGTGCCGCGTTTAGGGATTTCATTATCTGGAATTGAAAGCCGATGCCAGACTGGTATACATTCAACTGTCGCACATTCTGGTAGGTATCTTTTGCTTCAAGGTAGCCAGCCATTCCATACACAAAAACCCGTGCTTTGTCATAGAGAAAGTGTGGGCTCACTAATTTACCCGTGGCACCTCCGGTTATCTTGAATTCAGAATCAAAATAGGCAGTGTCTGGTTTATTGGCAGGGGCATGGTGATCAAACTCTGCTCCTCCGACATAGAGACCGAGTTGGACCATTTTAAAGGGAGCATAGCTCAGGTGAAAACCACCCGTGTTAAGTATGGACTCGGTTTCTTCTGCGCCTTCAAAAATATCCTGTCCGCTATGGTCGAAGAAAATCGCTCCGGCCATTTTTGCAGGGCCATAATCGGTTAAAGGCCCTGCAGGTGGGAATGCCAGAGCTGAACTAAGAATAAAACCTGCTAAAAAGATTATCTGTTTCATTCTGCAAGTACTCCTTCATCAATGGGCAGTCTTCGGTCGGTCCTGCCTCTGATGCCGTTGGACTCAGCCCAGATTATGACATGGTAATGCAGGGCTTCTGTTTGGGGATAGGTGATTTCCTGGGTAGCGGCACCGTCTTCGGTTTCAACCACAGCTTTTATACCGCCGCCTTTACCATAGGGAAGGGGGTCTTTATACAAATCGCCGCCTTCATAATTGAATTCGTATAATGCTCCGCTACTATCATAGGTTCCCACACAATTACAGGTGCTATCATTGTTCAGGTCTGTAAAAGGTTCTTGTTTATCCCAGTGACCATTTCCATTGTAATCCACATGAGCGGGATAGCTGGAGTCGTGAATTGGGTATGCGGGTTCGGCCCATGTTTTGGGATCTGCGGGATCACCAGACTGCCATATGCCATCGCCATTAATGTCTACGAAAACTTCAGGAGGCTCATTAATATAGCCGTTACCGTCTCTGTCTTCGCCCCGGTAAGGACGACCCCAGGTGTTTGGTTCTTCATCCTTGTCAAGTTTTTCATTGTTATTGTAGTCTGTCCAGTGCAAAGGCGGAACATAATAGGGTGTTCTTGTAACAATATAAAATGGAGGGTCAATGGTTTCCACATATCCAAAATATACGGATTCACCATGCTTGTTTGTTTCACCGTACCATTGTTTGGATGCCGCATAATTCGGATAATAAGCTGAAGGAACCAGACTAAAATTAACCGGTGTTCCATCAGTCACCTTATTACCATTAATATCGGTAACTACAGCGGCAAGGGGAAGGTGATATAATCCATCTTCATTATTTATCAACTTCTCAAGATTGGTACCCACGGTGACAAAAGCAGGCGGGCCTGAAATGGTGAGGCCCACGGTATCGCTGCTGGCGAGCACTATGGTGTCGCTTTCATGTACATGCAGGGCAATAGCCGTAATTTTGACGCCAAGATATTGACTGACGACACCACCGGCCTTGAATATAGATTTTGCCTTGCCTTCTTTCGTATAGGCTGTGGGGACTTCAATGATATCATCACCGCCGCCGGCTGTTTTTACAATCATGAAACCGATAAGGAGGTCGTTAATAATATCACCATGTTCATCAAAAGCTTCGGCGGTTAACACTGCTTCACCTACTTTTACACGGATATTATCGGGAGTAATGGTGAGATTGAGATTATGAGGAATCATAGGTTTAATCTCAAAAGTGAAAACGTCAGAAGCAATAAGAGCTCCATCGGCGTCTCGTGCTTCGGCAGATATAAGGGCGATGCCAGAACCGCTGGGGCTTTTAAGGGTGATGTTGGATTCACCGCTGCCATCTGTTGTGGTAAGTGGCTTGTCTGCCTGAAACGTTCCAAAAGAAGTGTTCCATTTGAGTAATGCGCCACTTATAGCCTTCCCATCTCCGTCTTTCAACGTCGCGGTTATCAGAGATGTACTCGTTCCATTTCCGGTAATGAAGGATGAATCAGATTTCAGTGAAAGGGTGTTGGTCGTGAACAAAATTGAGGCCCTGTTTGTGGTACCCATAGCAAATACATCGATAACAGCTGTAGTTGCCCGTTCAGAACTGATCCAGGTAGTATATTGGCCAGTGGCATTTGTTACCGCAATTAAACTGTCTTTATCGGTGTTTTCAAAATGAACATCACCAGATATAACCAGGAGCATGGTATCATTTGCCATATTAAGGCCCCCTGCGTCCTGAAGGGTGATAGTAACCGAATCCCGTTGTTTGACTTCAGACACGGGTGTTTGAGGAGAAATAGTCAGTTTAATGCCTGAGAAAACAACACTCTGGGTTTCTGTAATAATATCTTCTCCACTGGTGACGGTTGCCGTCACATATACGATCATATTGCGTCTCTCTGACTTAATCCAACCTTCTGCAATACCTTCTTCATTAGATTCCGCAGAGTCGACGATAATGCCACCTGTAGCATCAAACTTTACCAACACTCCCACCAGTGGGTGGTTCTCTTCGTCTTTTACCGTTACATGGAGGCGGGCTTTGGAACTCCCGTCTGCATTGATAACCGGGTCAAGTATTCTAAGATTCAGGAGCTTGTTGGAAGTAATCGTCTCAGTTTTCTCCACCACGTCCAGGAGTTTTTCGTCGGTGTACAGGGCCTCACCAGCTGAATTAAGCACGGTAACTTCTATGTAGACCTGTCCTCCACGAGTAGGGGTGAATTGGAAATTTATTTTTCCTTCTGCTGTTGTTGAAAACTGTGTAGTATCGTCTCCATCGGTATTTTGAAAAATACCCAGATTCTGGCCTTTTGTCCCGAGACTTACTGACAGTCCTTCGATAGGGGCGTTGTTGGTGGAATCAATAATTTTAAGTGATAATTCTACAGCCGTATCAAGGGTGATTTCTTCGGGCCAGTCTATGTATTCAGTTTTAGGCTGGGCCACGTTTGCTAAATCATTGTCAACGACCTTAATCGTCCCCGTCCCTGTTGTCCCCAGAGCGCTAGCGGAGAAGGTCATGGTCCCGTAAGTGCTTGTAGTAACCCAGGTGGTTACCTTACCATATCCATCAGTGACCCCTTTAAGAGTGTCTTTGTCGCCATCTTCAAAGGTGTACCCTTTTGAGAGAGTGATAAGCATTGTGTCATTGGTGATGGGTACTCCTGCGGCGTCTTTTAGCTGGAAAGAAACCGTATCACGTTGATCCACTCCAATTTCTGCAAAGCGGGGTTTCACCGTAATGCTGAGAGAGTCAAATACGATATTGCGGGTCTCGGTGGTAGTTTCTCCCAAATATTCGATGGTAGCCGTGATAAAAACAGTGGTATTTCTCCTCTCTGATTTGATCCAACCCATGGCAACCCCTTCTTCATCTGTAGTTGCTAAAGCCATGATCGTACCGCCGGTGGCGCCAAAGAGTACTTCGGTGCCGACAATGGGATGATTAAACTCATCTTTAACCGTTACTTTCAGGTTTGATTTTGATTCGCCATCAGCGTTAAGTATAGGATTCATAACATCAAGGGTGAGCTTCTTGGTGATTTCTTCAACATAGCCATCAGGTACAACGTTGATGATTTTACTTTGGGTCACAACGATATTTCCTGCTGCGTCCAGTGCGTTTACTTCGATAAGGAGGCTGCCTTCTGATTTGGTCACCACATCAAAAAGAATAGTACCAAGGGAAGACGTGGTAAAGAGACTTGTATCAGTTCCGCTGGTGTCTGTAATGGTTCCAAAAGTGGGATCTTTGGACGTTACGCGGATAGTAAGATTGGGAAGAACGCTTGTTTTGGCGGAATCCATCACCACAACCTTAACGGTTTGAGTGGTATCAACGACAATAGCTGCCGGCCAGTCTACAAATCCTATGAAGGGAGGAGCATCATCAGAAATTACCGGGGGTTCGGTATCTTCGGGTTTTACCACATCCAACGCTTCACCTGGTTCACAGGCGTTAAACAGACCTAATGCCATAAAAGCCATGAGGCTTAATAAAAGTCCGCTGATTCTAAATTTTTTGCCCATAATCAAAATTCTCCTAAAAAAACAGGACACCAGTCTAACTCATCGTCCTTTTTATAAAAAATATCTAGTGAAATTTTCAAACAAAAGGAATTTTGTTAAAAATTTGGTTTTTTTTTCAAAAAATGCAATTGACAGAGGTATTTTCTCTATTTATTATACAATCCAGCCGGAGGATTAGGCTAATTGGTAAGTCAGCGGTCTTGAAAACCGCCGCCCTTTGGGCTTGGGGGTTCGAGTCCCTCATCCTCCGCCACCGGATTTTGAGCTTCTCTCGAAAATAAAAAGGAGAAGCCAAAAAGTGCAAAACCCCAACAAAATCAAAAACTTAGACAAGGTCATCCAAGATGCCTCTTGTCTCTTTATTTCTCATCATTTCCCCACATTACCCGGCATTCATGTCCCCATCTTGTCCCCATCAGCCTACCTTTCTGAAAAGGGAGGTTCCTTATATAATAGAGGAGGTATGTGATGGCACATTTAATGAAACATCGAAAAATCTGGTATGTACGGTATAAGGACCAAACAGGGAAGTGGCGTAAAACTTCTTGCGGCCGTAAAGCCACAAAAACTGATGCTGAAATAATTGCAAAAAAGTATGCATCTATGGAACTGAACAATCTGCATAAGATTTCAGTCCGTTTAATACAGTCCACTCTCTATGAGGCATTAGGCGAATTCCGGAATGCAGCAATCCCCATTCCCAAAACCGATCGCGGCAGTAAAGAAAGTAGCTCTTTCAGCCGGGAGTAAACGGTAATCGATTATTTAAATCTCATGGAGAACCCGCTTAAAAACCTCAGACCACCCAGGAAGCAGCAGAAAAACCCCCGGTATTTTGATGATGCGGAACTCAAAAAAATCTTTAGCCACACAAAGGAGCCGTATCACAGTATTTTTAAATTTCTGTATTACACAGGTTTGCGCACGGGTGAACTGGCTAATCTGGAATGGCGGGATTATAACCGTGATCTGAAACAGCTCACTATCAGGATTGTCTCTCAGGACAAGAAAAAACGTTTGCCAGTCATCTCGTGATAAAAGGGAGCTCTATCTATACGGTATAAGATCTGCTGCGGCATTCTTCAGTTAAAGATACGGAGATTTATGCACATTTATCAAAAGATGTGCAGAGGAAGGTTGTGCAGGTACTGATTCCGGGGGAATTTACTTCTTTAGCCATTTACTTTTCCTTAATTATTCCAGTTGTGAACATATACTCCATTAGTGACATTTGGTGTCGCATCTATATATTCGGACTGACAGACTGAAACGACACCAAATGTCAAAGGGATGTCGTATTATTTATCAGTAGACAATGATTAAGGAGTGAGAAAAATGAACATACGCAGAAGGCTTGGCCGGAGACGCAGTAAAGCACTGCAAGGGCCGGAAATTTTTGATAATTTGGATAAAGACCAGCTGTTTATCAAGTGTAAAAAGTACGGGTACCTGATGAATTACCTTCAGAAATCGCATCAGATACCTGAAAAAGAGATTTTTTCTTATTGCTTAACTTTCATATCTGCCAAAGCACAATTTGAATTATTAAAACGGGTTGCCAGGCATGCTAAGGCCTTAAAAAAGGACATAACTACTTATCTCGAAGAAGAAGAAATGCCGGAATACGAATCTGACAGCGAAGAAGTGCTGGCCGATCTTTATTTCTATAAAGCTTTTCTCCGTAAATTTATGTTTAAAAAAATCATGCGGGCTCTGGCCAGGCAGCAGAATATATATACATCAATACCTGAAGACGCTCCTTTTTATCAGAGACTTCTGTCTCTTGGTACCCTGTTTCATCTGAACTCTGAAGAGCTGGAAGTGCTGACACTTATTAATTTAAATGAAATGGATACCCAGATAGAAGAGCTTCTGGATGCTTATGATAAAAAAAGCCATTTTAAAAGATATCCTTTAAATTTATCTGACGCGAGCCTGAGTTGTGTGTCCGGTCTTTCCATGCGGAAAGTTATTAGTTATCTCAGCCCGAAAAGCACCATTTCACGGCTTGAACTTGTTGATGACTCCCGATCCGCTGCCGAAGAGCTCCTTAAATTCCTGAACGGAAGCTCTGCCACTCCTATTACTGACACCTATTTTTTACAAACGCCGGTAAGCAATATTCCCATTGATAATTTTTTTATTCCGGAAAAGGAACTGAATGTTTTAACAGGTATCATCCGGAGCAAACACCCGAAAACGCCTCTGAATATTCTTTTTTATGGTGAGCCCGGTACCGGCAAGTCTGAATTGGCTTCAGCCCTTGGAAAGCACCTTGGTTTTCAAATGTATACCATCAAAAATCCAGGAGATGAAGGAAAAGAATTCCGTATTCGTGCTCTTACTGCCTGCAGGAATATGGCGGATCCGGAAAAAACACTGATGATAATGGATGAAGCCGATGACATGCTTGAAACTCAGGGTTGGTTTTTCTTTTCGTCTAATAAAAAAGACAAGGGCAAAGTCAATATGATGCTGGAAGAAGGAAACGGTAAAATTGTCTGGATAGTAAACCGCTGGCAGGATATAGATGAGTCCACCCTGCGCCGCTTTGATTATTCTCTTCACTTTCCTAAAATGACCTTCTCTCAGCGTAAAAGCGTATGGATAACTCAGCTTAATGAAAACAGGCAAAGCTTAGCTTTGTCCGATACTACGCTGGATGAACTGGCAACTAAATATGAGGTTAACGCCGGGGGCATTGCTTTTGCACTGAAAAATGCCGGGCGGCTGCATAATGAAGGTGCTTCTGAAACAGAGGCTGTTCAAACCATAGAAACACTCCTTAAATCTCATGTTAAGCTGCTTCATGGCGACAAAGAACTTGGCAAAAACAAATCCAATGCTCCGGTATATTCCCTGGAAGGTCTTAACATAAGTTCGGACATTGATAATGTAATGAAGTCGCTGAAAAAATTTAATCATTACTGGCAGGAACCTGCCAGTATGGATAAAGTATCTAATCTTAACCTTCTTCTGCACGGTCCCCCGGGAACAGGTAAAACGGAGTTTGCCAGATATGTCTCACGGGAACTCAACAGGAAACTTGTGGTAAAAAATGCCAGTGATTTGCTCGACTGTTATGTGGGTGAGTCAGAAAAACATATTCGGGATGCTTTCCGGGAAGCAGAGCGGGAAAGGGCGGTCCTGTTTTTCGATGAAGCCGACAGCCTGCTTGCGGGTAGGGAAGGCGCAGTCCGTTCCTGGGAAGTAACTCAGGTGAACGAGGTTCTCAGTAATATGGAAAACTTTAAAGGGATATTCATCTGTGCCACTAATTTTAAAAAGAACCTGGATAGCGCATCTCTCCGCCGGTTCAGTTTTAAGTTGGCATTTGACTTTCTGGAAGAAGCCGGCAATATCCGGTTCTACGAACTTTTTCTGCTGCCTCTGGTCAATACAGTATGTGATAAAAGTTATATGAATTGGTTGAAAAACCTGCGGGGCCTCACTCCGGGAGATTTCAAAGCCGTATATAATCGGTATTTCTTTCAGGATTCAGAATCATTAAGTCATGAGCTGCTCATTAAGGAGCTGGAAGATGAGGTGAAAAACAAAGACATAAAAGACCTGCAGAAAATGGGGTTTTAAGCTGTTTATGCGGGGTCTTTATCACTTTAGAGTTATTATCTATTGGTATGTCCTAAATTATTAGGTGATTATACCCATTGTTGTCATTGCCCTGCGTGACAGGGCAATCTATCCCAGAATCGATCCCGGGATGGATCGCCCTGTCTAGCAGGGCGATGACAGGGGAAATTTAAGGCTCATACAGTTTAGGACACTATACTATATTGGTTAAACGTTTATTTAGCAAGGGTATTGGATAATGACTAACAGAAATTCCTACAGCCAGACCAAACGGATTATCACCCTGTTCCGTATTCTTTGCCGGTCCCGGGCTGCTAAAACACTTGAGCAGATAAAAGAAGAATTGGTGCTTGCGGGTATAGATGGTGCCAAAGAAGTTTCTGACCGGAGCCTGCAGCGGGACATTAAGTTTATCCGGGAAGAAATGGGGTACATGGTTATGCCGGTCCCGGGTGAGGGCTACCTGCTGGATAACCAGGACAAAAAAGGGAACGAACTGCTTCCGTTATATTTTGACCCGGATGAAATCCGTGCTCTTTGTATGGGCAGGGAGCTGTTTACACCGTTCGACGGGACACATCTTGCAGACTCGATTGAATCTGTATACGATAAAATTGCCACGGCTTATACTGGTAAATCAAAATTGACGGGTACCTCAAAAACACTGCTGGGAATGGAAGACATCTTTATGATCCAGCCGCGTAAGCAGCGGGCCTATAACAAACACAAAAAGGTTATTAAAACGATTGTGAACAGTATTAATGCCAGGCGGGTGGTTGAAGTTTCTTACGGTTACCCGGGCTGCGACAGCTTTACCTTTTGTATCAGGCCCTATCGGCTTATTATTTATTGCGATACTTTTTACCTGATGGCGGTCCCGGAAAATTATAAAAAGGATGATTTCCGTATGTACCTGATGGCCCGCGTGAGAGCGGCAACAGAAACGAACAGGACCTTTAAGCGGACATCCATGAACCAGGTTGAAAAACGCCTGGATCAGGCCTGGGGTATTCATATGAAGGGTGAACCCGAGCATATCACCATAACCTTTGATGAAGGCCTGGCTGGTTATCTGCAGGAGCGGGTCTGGCATCCTTCGCAAAAGTTCACCATGACAAAAAAAGGTCTGGAGATGCATCTGGATGTTTTACTGAATGACGAGATAACTCACTGGATACTTGGTTTCGGGAAAAGGGTGAAAAGTGTTAAACCCAGAAAATTGAAAAATATGCTGAACAAAGAAAAATAACAGCTGGAACATTCACTATAAAAGGCCAACTTGTATGACTGAACAAAAACCGCTTTCCAAAAGTAATTACCTGGCCGGTCTCCAGTGCAAAAAACTGCTCTGGTTTAATATACATGACAGGTCACTGGCCGCTCCTGTAGATGAGGATACCCAGCGGATTTTTGATATCGGGCACCGTATCGGTGAACTTGCAACCCGGCGTTTTCCCGGAGGGGAATTAATCGACGAGCCATATTATGATGTAGAAGGAACTATTGCCCATACCCAAAAAGCTGTAGAAGACGGTATCCCGGCCATCTTTGAGGCTACCGCTGTTGCCGGCCGCCTGCTCAGCAAGGCTGATATCCTGGCCCGTGTTGAAAACACGGATAATGAATGGGACATGTATGAGGTGAAATCATCCACAAAAGTTAAAGATGTCCATATCCCGGACATGGCATTACAGAAACACTGTTTTGAACTGGCTGGTTATACCATCAGGAAATGTTTCCTGGTGCATGTTAGTACGGCCTATGTTCGCCAGGGTGAAATTGACCCGCAGCAACTCCTGCAGGCTGAAGAGATAACAGAGCGTGTTGCCGAACATCTGCCGGGGATAGAATCCCGTGTAAAAGAACTTCATGAGGTTATGGATAGCAGCACCCGCCCGGATATAGAAGCCGGCCCCCAGTGTTCTGACCCATATGATTGTCCTTACTGGGATGAATGCAATGACGCCTGGGAGCCTTATACGGTTTATGATTTGAGTTATGGTGCAAATGCAACTTCTGAACTTGAGAAGCAGGGTATTTATTATCTGAAAGATGTACCTGAGGACTTTCCGCTTACGGACCGGCAAAAGATGCATGTGCAGGCGGTAAAGACAGACAAACCTGTTTATGATACTGAAAAAATAAGGGCGTTTATTGATAGTCTGGAATATCCCCTGTATCATTTTGATTTTGAAACAACAGGTTGTGCTATTCCTCTTTTTGATAACACCCGCCCCTATATCCAATTCCCGTTCCAGTACAGTCTGCATATTCAGAAAGAGCCGAACGGTAAATGCGATCATCGTTATTTCCTGAATAAAGACCGCACCGACCCGCAGAAAGCTCTTGCAGAACAGATGATACACCACCTGGGGAAAGAAGGAAGCATTATTGCCTGGAATATGTCTTTTGAACAGGGTCATATAAATGGGCTGGCGGAACTCTTTCCTGAATACAGTGAACAGCTCAGAAATCTTGTTCCCCGTTTCAGGGACCTTATGATACCCTTCAGGACATCATACGCCCACAAGGACTTCCACGGCAGCGCTTCTCTAAAGTATGTCTTGCCTGTACTGGTACCGAAGCTGTCTTATGAGGAGCTTGAAGAAATACAGGATGGAGGAACGGCTTTCCTGCGCGCCCAGAAATGGTATTCAGGAGATATGCCGGAAGAAGAGTGGGAAAAAAATTATAACAACCTTTTAAAATACTGCGAGCTGGATACCCTGGCTATGGTGGAGATATTACGGAAGTTGTATGAAGTGGTTGAAGATATAAAAGGTAATAATCAGACTAATATCCGCTGAACAGCGGCATCCTGAAGATCGTTTTCAACAGAAGTGCAAAAGCCTTCACTCCCAGGGTTTCTTACCCGGTTCTTTAAATCTCAAACTATCTTGAAGAAAATCCAGATAAACAGTACCAGTAGGGCCATTCCTGTTTTTTGCCACAATTATTTCGGCTTTTTCTTCATCATCAGGAGGCTGTGGCCGGTAAAGAAAGGTGATAACATCGGTCCATTGCTGAAAGGCACGGGATGGATAAAGGGTTAATAGACCCGGTTTTTTATCATCTGTTTCATTATTATTACCATATAATTGTGACAATACTATTACCGGGACATCGTATTCCAGGGTCATTTTATACAGAAATTCCAGTATAAACGGTATGGCTCGTGAAGGTTCGACAGAAAGACTGAGCAGCTGCAGGTAATCAATAATGACAAGGTCAAGCCGGCCTTCTTCATTTTTTAATTTTGCACAGGTGTCCCGTAGCTGTACCGGGACAATACCGGGGCTGTCATCAATAAATAATTTGGATTTATGGAGTCGGCCTGCAGCATCAAGCAGCTTTACATAGTCATTTTTTTGAAGTTTACCATTCCTTAGTGATATCAGATTTATGCCACCATTTGCGCATAACATCCTCTCCATTACTCTCTCTTTAGTAGACTCTAATGAGAAATAAACAACAACATTTTCACGGTTAAGTACCGTATTAAGAACAATGTTCTGGGCCAGAGCTGTTTTTCCTGATCCTGCATTACCGGCCAGTACCGTAAGATCTCCTCTTCGGAATCCGCCGGTAAGTTTGTCAAGTGATTTATAACCGGACAAAACTGAAGGCCGTTCATTTCTTGAATATTGTTCAATCATTGCAAAAGTATCTTGAAGTACATCAACTGAAGCGTGCGGTCTAATTGGCTGTCCTAATCGTATATCATTGTAGGAACCTATTAACAAGTCCTTAAGTTCTGAAATGCTTTTTTCGCCTTTATGACATTCCTCCAGGACATGGCTGAAGGTGTTAATAACTCTTTGTCTCCCTGTCTTTTCCTTGAGAATTTCGCAATAGTTTTCAATATTTTCCTGCAATGATGTATCTGCAGTAAAAGCGTTAATAACTTTTTCCCAGACATTTTTATCTGAAAGTGTTCCCAATGTCAGTTGTTCGGTTATTGCAACAATATCCACATAAATATTATTATTGCGCAAGTTCACGATATCGCTGAATAGGGTCTTGTATTTATCTGAAAAATCGTCTTCACAGAGCATATTAATAATCATGTCCGCCTGGTGATTTCCGTGGAGCATATAGTTTATCACTTTTACTTCGAGTTCTGATGAACTTAATTTATGTAATTCAGATTTTTCTTTCATGTCAGTATCTCGGGTTTCCATTCTTTATTTATATCTTTGTATTTACGCCAGTTTAACGCTTCCTGCACATTCTCACACTCTGGTGATACTCCTTCCATGTGAAAAATACCCAGACTGGGGTTTTTCATCAGCAGGTACGGTGCATAATCAATGCCGGCAAATAATCCGGACATGTTTATCAATTCGTAATTGTTTTTTTTGTGAATAAGAGTTCCGTAATTTTTAAACCGTTCAACACCGATCATCTGCAGGAGTTCACGCCTGATATCAATATTTTCTTCTTTAAGTACCATCTTAAACAGGTCCTCTGCCGGCGTATTATGCACATCGGAAAGCACATATTCTTTTTTGACCTCTATGCCGTTAAGGTAACATACTCCCCAACCGGAACGGTATTTCAGAGCCATGTCTGATTCACAATGAAGCCTCCCGGACTTTAATTCAAGTCTGCAGGGTCTGTCTGTGAGTATTGCAATGTTTTTTAATAACCAGTAGTACCCGCAGGATTGGGCGAGTTCAAGGGCATTGTGGTTAATATTTAAACCATGTACCTGATGAGCATAATCCGCACCAGCTGCATAACATGACCAGAACGAACCTCCATAAAAAAACGGACTGGGATTGTATTCGGGTTTACCGGAATTATTGCTAGGAATTTTAAAAGACTGCAGGGCGTTAACTATTACGGAATTTGCAGAAGAAAAAACCATAGTAAGAAAATCCTTTATATCGGCACCATCCATATTCCGGAATTGACCCGAGGAAATCCCTTCATGTAACATCTTTCTTATTATGTTATCCATTACGGGGCGGAACGGATCAAATTCCGTAACAACAGCCCTTCGTATGTCATTTATCACTTCAGGCTGATTAGCTTTGTGGACAGGGTCAATGACAGATTTTAATACTGATACTGATAATACTTCTGAAGGACGGTCGGCAACTGAACTAAGAACAATATTCAGCAGACACCCGGACACCGGACAAGGAGTCCACACTATTTCCGGCTCATCAAATCCTGCCTGCTTATAGAAATTAATGACTGCTTTTTCAGCTCTTGGCCTGTCGGCAGGTTCAGTGGATTTACCGATAGCAATCCATTTATCGATATATTCCGATATCAACGGATTTGGAGTGGGAACTGACCAGTCTGTCATTAATTTTTCAGTCTTCAATGAGCCGCACTAATTCAGTAAAATAATCATACTCATGAGTAGCTGTGATTTCCCATATCCCCGGCTCAATAGTTTGCGAGTGATGTTCTTCATGCACGAGTGATACCGGATGGTCGTTACGCATATACAGAATGCCGTTTTTTTCAAACAATTCGATTTTATCGGCTATTGCATGAGCATGGCCTGTGGCTTCACCTTCTGCCAGGATAAAGCGCCCGTTAACCGGGGAAACTTGCTGTGCTTCGGCTGGAATTGAACTGACCCGTTCATAGTTTACATCTCCCTGTTGTCCTTTGTGCATGGTTTACCTCCTTTTAAAGCAAATCGATAATAAAAAGCTATGCGATTATAGTATAGCATTAGAAAATGACATCTTGTGTCGTTTAAAAACTAATACAACTTTACCTGAACCGACACCGGATGTCGTATTCCTTGAGTAAGATTATACCAGGACAAAATATAAGGGATTACTTATGAACAACGTATATGAATTACTGGACACATCAGATGCCATTGATAAAAATATTCAGGAAGTACCATTATTCGGGGCTTCTTTTAAAAAGGAGGGACATAACCTGTATCTGCAAGGCCTTGGAAGATTAAGCACCAGGGCATGCAATAACCTGGCACACTGGACCGGAGTACCAGCTGAGTTTATTGATAATCTTACTCAGGACACCTTGAATGCGGTCGTACGGGAACAGCTGGACCGCAAAGGACAGAACCGGTTCAGGGTCGGTTTACATCCTTATGGAAAAGAGGAAATAATATTTTTGCAGCCCATGGAAACGCCTTACCTCCCCTATACCAAAGTCCTTGGTCCCTTTTCTGATAAAATAGAAACCGTTATTGGCGACCCGGTTACCCACGATCGGCTCATTGCTTTTCAAAAAATCCAGGACCTGGACATCCCCGGAGAGAACCTGAAACTGGGACAGAAACTTAAAGTATCTTCCACCAATATCAAGCCATTAACATCAGAAATTATGACCCTGCGAATGATCTGCACCAACGGCATGGTAGAGAAAGAGCACGCCAATAAATATACCTTCAACACCCGAAAAGCTTCAGCTGATT
>JADFYW010000065.1 GCA_015232855.1 Fibrobacteria bacterium | reverse complement strand
ATCATCTGTTTTGCCGACGTCCCTAATTGATTTGATAATGTGCGGCCAATCTTGCTTATCATCAATCTATCAGTGTGTAAGGCACCAAATACAGTACGTCCGATAGAATTTATTCGCTTTTTGTGCATTTCGGGATTGAATATTTTTGAAATTATATTGATCGTTCCGTTTAAACTGATTATCTTATTCATTGTTGCTCCTTTGTATATGTTATTTATTTTTCAACAACTTATATATACATTTCATTGGAGCAACACTCAACAAAAATGCGGGGATACCTTAGGGATGGATATATATGTCGGATATACTTTTTTGGAATATTCTAACATATCATTTGGATATTCCATTCGGCTAAAAAGATTCCAGCGTTTCGATCTCTTTGTAGATATCAACGCACACTTATTTGAAAAAGGCAAGGAATCCCAACGAACTTCATTAAGTCAAGGCATCATCGGTGTTTCTTTTAAATATAACGGTTTAAAACACCCTACCCAAAACAATAAAATCTTGCACAAATATGATCTGAATAATAATGTGGTTAAAAATTATCACCTTCAAAAAGAAGAAGTGGAGGTGATTGTGTCTTTACCTTTATCCGAAAAGACCTTTTTGAAAAAAGCAAAAAAGATAAAAGGCATCATTGAGATGGTCAAAACAGATTCATTAGTTATTAACGGAGAAATTTATCCAGCCACAGAGATTTATGGTATTACCAGTGTAAAAAAGAATAAATCAATGAATAAAACTTTAACAAAAATCCTTCTCGTCTATTTAGGAACTGGAATTCTATTTTTGGGAATACTATTTTACAGTATGGATTCGTATTAGTAGGATGATTTTCTCGATATTATATCCACAGAAAAAAACATTCATGTTGAATAAATACTTTCCACAATTAGATATACTATTATGAATATTCTTTACGTTCCCATGTTGCTATCAGGTATTCTTTGTACCCTGCTCGCAATTATTAATTGGTTATTTCGCAGACGTGAAAATATCAATCGTGTTTTTTCTTTCTTTACCTTAACACTTGCCTTAGATAGTTTCGGCTACTTTTTATGGTTCCAACATGGGAGCATGGAACATATAAAGATCTGGATGCATGCTATTATGGCTATTGGAACCCTGGTACCCATAGGGTTAATATTATTTTTCTTTGCTTTCACCGGTTATGATAAAAGAATGGACGACAAGGTTTTAGGAATCAAAGTAAAACATTTTAAGTTCTCCGTAATTCTCTTATTTCTTGTAGCCATGATACTTTCTGCTTTTACTCAACATATGATTACTGTTCCTGAGGCTCCCAAAGATATTTGGGACAACGAAATGGGAGTATTTGGGAATGTACTCATGCCTCTTTTTGCTTTCATCTTCTTCTATATGTTGGCTATGGTTTTCAAAAGTTACCACAGGGATAACAACAAACCCCGCAGACGTTTTATTCTCATGTTGGCCCTTGGCACGATAATGTGGGTGCTTATTGGTTATTCAGGTATTCTTTTTGTCTCCGCTACCGGTTTAACTACACAGTCGTTCAATTATATAGGGACCACTCTTATGGCGGTCTTCTATTTCATCGCAATTATAAACTATCAATCAGATAAGGTTTTTGAGCTCAACATCAATCTTAAGGGCAAAATAGATCAGCTACAAAAAGAAATGGTTGAACGTGAACGAGTGGAAAAACTAGCACGAGAACAACAAGAAAAGCTGATACAATCAGACAAAATGGCCTCAGTGGGTATACTCGTATCTGGTGTAGCACACGAAATAAACAACCCCAACAATTATATGCTCCTAAACAGCAATAATCTCTATGATGTTTGGAAAGATTTAAAGCCCTTTTTGGATAACTATTGTAAAGAGCATGGTGATTTTATGCTTTCGGGATTACCCTATAGCGAAATTGGTGATGAAGTTTCCCTTATGATAAAGGCCCTGAATGAAGGACCGGAGCGTATACGGAAAATTGTACAGACACTCAAAGATTTCGCCAGAAAAGATCCCGGAAAGATTGATACCCCTGTGAAGGTAAATGAAGTGATTGAAGCGGCTACCACAATACTTGCAAATATGATAAAAAAATCAACTGACCGTTTTACCGCCACTTGTGATAAAGACCTGCCTCCTGTCATGGGAAACTTTCAACAGCTGGAACAAGTTATTATCAACTTAATCAGTAATTCCTGCCAGGCCTTAGAAGACAGAAGTAAAATAATTGATGTTGCCACGATTTATGATGACACTACCAACAATGTAATAATTACCGTGAAAGACCAGGGAAAAGGCATTACTCCTGATGATATGAAATTTATCATGGATCCGTTTTTTACTACAAAAAGGGATACCGGAGGAACGGGCCTTGGGCTTTCTATCTCATATAAAATTATTCACGATTTTAAGGGAGAGTTAACGTTTGAATCAATCCCTAACGAAGGTACCATTGCCAAAATCATTTTACCTGTATCGGGTATGTAGATTAATATGGGTGCGGCTCTTTTGAATCGGCCATAACTTATGGGAAATGTATAAAAAAGAGCGTTTGGAATGTCATTGCCCTGCATGACGTGGCAATCCATCCCGAGTTATGTAACCTGGTTTTGATTATCTCATTCAATTCTGAGTTGAAAAAGTTACATGTATTGTTATGAGTATTGAACTTGTTCTTTATTATAACTAAGCTGGATTGCCCTGTCCACAGGCTGTGTCATAAGTAGGGAAATGCTCCCCATGTATGTCATTGCCCGGCTTGACCGGGCAATCTAGCGAACGAAAGTGAGTAAAATGGACGGAAATCGCCATTTCTTTTGGTGGATTCCCCGGTCAAGCCGTGGAATGACATCGTTGAATCATTTTTTCATACTTATGACACAGCCTGCCAGCAGGGCAATGACATGTGCATAGCCTGTTTTATTCCAATTTTTCCTCGTTTTAAAAGAGCCGCACCCATATTAATTGATAACCATTGCCCTCTCCCCCTTAGCCCCCCTCCCCCGGAAACTCGGGAACAGAGGGGGAGGGGGCGAACGGTATGAGAAAAAATGTGTTCGTGATATTAAATAACATATTATTTTAAAGGTGATATAAAATGAAGTTCTCTATCCGCATCACACTCTTTGTTTGTCTTTCAGTTGTGTTTTTCAACTGTTCCCGGCAAATAGTGCGTCCTTTACTCAGTAACAACACCCAAAACTATTACCTTGATTATCAGGCAGAACTTCTCTTTAGTCCGAAAACCACTCTTGCGGTCACACTCTTACTCCCTGACGACGCCCTGGCCAGTGATACCTTTTACTTTCCGGTATATATTCCCGGTTCCTATGCCGAAAAACAATACGGAAAGTATATTGATAATTTTAAAGCTCTGGATAAAAGCGGACAAGAGGTTCCATTCCAAAAAATTGATTCCAGTATTTATCTGCTTAGTCCATCTCAACCTCTCCGGCGTATTAGTTATACCGTACGTCAGCCATCAAGTTTTAAAAAAGACTCAATTCCCCCTTTTGCGGGCATGAAATACACCTCTGACTTTTGTATGCTTAACCCCTATGCTGCCTTTGGGTACTTTCCGAACCTCATGCATAAACCGGTTCGTCTGAAATTTATCGTCCCGGATAACTGGAAAACCGGTACCTCACTTCCTATGGACTCAGCAGGTTATGTATATTCTGAAAACTACCACCAGTTGATTGATAATCCTCTGTTAGCAGGGGACCTGAGCTATTATGGTTTTGAAAACAAAAAAAAGCAATATTATGTGTACGTCCACAGCGATGACCAGAAAATCACCGCCCGTAAAATCAAGCGGGTAATCAAAAAATCAGTTAAAGACGCTGATAATTTTTTTGACGGAATGCAATCACCTTACCACAGTTTCCTTTTTACCTTTCTTAATGATTCAGGAAAAGTATATGGGGCCCACGAACATAAGACATCCTCCATGTATTCCCTTCCTACAAAAGGATTTCATCCTTCCAAAGGAGTCCTGAGCTGGGTAGTCAGGCATGAATTATTCCACACCTTAATACCGCTTTCTCTTTGGGGGAGCGATATTGACTCTGGCAGCTATAACTTTTATCACCCTGTTTCGCATTTGTGGTTTTATGAAGGACTCGCCCAATGGGCCTCACACAAAATGCGTCTAATCAACAAATCTTTGTCGATAAGAGACTATCTAAATACTTTTAGGGGAATGCTCTTTACCGGGGATATCAAAAATGATTCTCTTGATATCATTACCCTCAGCAGACAAATGAAGGATAATAAAAACAGCCTGAGGGATATTTACCGCAGAGGGTTTGTCTTTGGTACTCTTCTTGATATGTATATCATAAAAAAAACATCTGGTAACATAACCCTGAGAGAAGTTTTACTTAAAATGAAAGACCACTATCCACCCGGAAAACCTTTTCCGGCAGACAGCTTATTCACCATTATCGCCTCTTTAAGCCATCCTCACGTAAAGAATTTCCTTGAGGGATATTGTATCCATAATCAAATGCCTGATATCAAAAGCCTGCTCAAAAACTTTGGCTTAAACTATACCAGACGAAAAGAGCATAATATTATTTCTTCGGGATTCGGCGTTTATTTGGGTGCCAGTAAGGATAACGAATATATGCTTATCAAAGGGGTCTATAAAGAAGCCAGACATTACGGGTTCAAAAACGGGGATACTATTTTAACCATTGATGGAGACCCCATAACTCCTGAGAATTTTGGACGGTCTATAAGATACCTTTCGCAGAACGCCTCCGGAACAGGGTATCTTGCTGAAGTGAGAGGCAAAGACGGAAAAACAAGAGTAATAAAGGCCCGTACCGTTCCCTTTTATTTGCGGCATAAGATAAAAATCAGGCCAGATTTAAACCAGCTCAGATACATTTGGACTACCCGATAACGTTTCTGTTACTATGTATTTATTATGTTTATCACTATGGTTTCTGCTCTGAGCGGTTCCTGGTAATGTTCAAGCAAATGAGAAAGTATACAAAATCAATATAGCGTTCTTAATTAATTCTTGTTCAATACAGCCTTTTTTTTGTAAATGTAAAGAATATGTCATTACCCGGCTTGACCCGGGTAATCCATAAACCGTCGATTCCGGGATGGATTGCCCGGTCAAGCCGGGCAATGACAATTGAAGGATGATTATAAAACAATTCAAACATCAATATTGAACAAGAAATAATTAACCTCTATGAAATCCCCATAACTTTTACTTAAACCCGGTATATTTTAAAGATTATCACACATTTATTACGTTTCATCCTGGCAAGAACAACCTTCAGGAGCCGAATTATGCAAAACCCCAGTCGTCACTCTATTTCCCCTTTTGTACTGTTTCTCTGTATACTCGTCTCAATTGCTTTTACAGAAATCCCCAAACAAGAACATATTTCAAAACAAGAACTCATGACAGCAGCCGCGCTGTACACAAAAAATGTATCGGTATGTTCCTTCCAGATACACTGCCTGGGTGAATCTAAGAAACGGCATAATGACCAACTGGTCAAGCTTATCGGGAAATATGATATCGTACTTATCCAGGGACTTATCGCTCCACCCAAAGACGGAAAATACCCCGATGGCAGCTCTTACGAAGCCGACCCGGAAGTGAAACTTTTTTTCCATCTTATGAAGACCCGGGGCTACGACTATCTGCTCTCCGAAGAAGATACCGGCCCTGGCCGTAAGAACCATAAAAACAGTTGCGCCACCGAATGGTCTGTAGCGTTTTACAAGAAGAACGCTGTTATGCCTGCACCGGACCTTCCTCATGGTTTTTTAGCAGACGACGTTACCAACCACGATGTCTATTACCGGGTCCCTTATGCTCACGCCTTCCGCAGTGTAGACAGTACCTTTGATTTTGTGCTTATCAACGTTCATCTTTATCCCAACAAGGGCAGCAGGTCCAAATGGAAAAAACGAAGAAAAGAGCTCTCTGAAATACTCAAATGGATCTACGCCCATAACGCTGTTGAGAAAGATTTTATACTTGCCGGTAATATGCAGATTCGCACGGGTAAAGAGCTGGTGGACGTACTCCCCGAAGGGTTCGCTACCCTTAACGATGAACTGGACCGGACCAAGCTATCAGATAATTATTTTCCCTATGACCATGTATTTTATCGCCCTGTTCACACAACAGAAATTGACACGACCTATGACCAACGGGAAATCCCTATCATAGAGGCCCTCATGCCTAAATGGAAGGGCCCGGGAGAATACCCCGGCTCCCCCTATAATTACAAAGAGTTCCCGGAATTCTATTCTGATCATTGCCCTATTCACTTCCGGTTTAACCTGCCAAAGTGGGATGATGATCATTAACTTTGTATTTAAGTATTAACGAAATACTCATATTCTCTTTTACTTAATCTTTTAGGGGTAAAAAAAGGGCGTTTTAAACTATGAAAATCGGCATCTCCCGTCACTTTCCGGTTCCCCATAACCAATATACAATGATGGGGAAAACAAAATTTATTAATTGGATAGACTGGTATGACCACGGTGCGGCAGTTGCTATTCCTCCTCATCAGGATATCACTGATGATTGGGATGTTTGTTATTATTCCGGTTTACCGAGGACGAAAACAACTGCTGAAACCCTATACAAAAAAGAGATACATATCCTTCCCGAACTACTGGAAGTCCCTTTCTGCGCTTTCCCCTTAAACATTCCCCTTCCCTTGTTTGCCTGGAAGGTACTTGCACGCATTGGTTGGTGGTTAGGAATGAAGTTCCAGACAGAATCCCGTAAGGAGAGTTTAAACAGAGTTAAATCCGTGATATCTTACATCCTCAAAAAGCATGAAAACCAACGGGTATTCCTGGTATCCCATGGATTTTTCATGCAATACCTAAACAAAGAATTGCATCGGCAAGGTTTCACCGGTAGTATTCCCATCCATCCAAAAGGCGGAACCGTATATTTGTTTGACAGGCAATAGACACAAATATTGGCTAATTTAAAAAACTACCATGCAATAAAAAATCATATAACAACTTTCTAGTTAGTTACTGTTCAAAATTGATGTTCGAATTGTTTTGTAATCATCCTACAATTGTCATTGCCCGGCTTGACCGGGCAATCCATCCCGTAATCGATGATTTGATGGATTACCCGGTCAAGCCGGGTAATGACACATTATTTACATTTACAAAAACTAGGTAATATTGAACAGAATCTAGTTAGAGCTATAACCCCGTTTTTTTTACAAAAACGGGGTTTTTTGTTGCTAAATTTTAGCTTTTTGAGTCTCAAAAAAAAAGTAAAGATTTACCTTGTTGCCGACCTGGGTATTATTTGTATAATAGTAGAGTTAACTCCGGGCCGGCAATCCAGGAAAAAACAAACTACGATAAGGCAAGCATAGCGCTGTCTCAGAACTTGGTTCCCACAGTTCAATACATACATTCCAATTTTTCAATACGCCATCCCAGGCTCTTCTTTCAATACCCAATTTTTCTTTTTTTACACCTCCCCAACAAAAAGGAGTAACAAGTGAACCGGTCAATCAACAATTCATATACATCAAAAGCCGTTGCTTGTCTCATAGTTATCTGTGCCGTATTTTCCCCTGCTCTCCTTAACGCCCACATTGATGAAGGAGCGGGTCAGGGTCTCCAACTCTTCAGTTATCGTCTCACGGGTGAGCGGCCGGTAATTGACGGTTCGATTTTAAGTCGCGATGGTGATTTCCGTACCAAAGATGCGCCGGATGAATGGAAAGAAGCCTATACCAGAGAAATTATAGCAAGTGATAGTACCCTTATCACGCTTTTCATCATGAATGATGATGACTCCCTGTATCTGGCCGCAATTTTTCGCCATACCAATAATTCTCAGGGTTCAGGCATAGCTTTTTATTTTGACCAGGGGCCCACCGGCGGAGCCCACGATGGTTTGTTAACCGGAACCAGTGATAATGAACGAAGTGATGCCTGTTACAAGTACATCAAAGGAGACGCCCTTACCATTAGCGATATGAGTTGGAACGGCACAGCCTGGATTCCTGATAATGACGGCGCACAGGATTTTAGAGCTGCGGGAGCAACCTTTTCTACAGACGAGAAAGCCAACCACCGTGAATTTGCTATTCCCCTTCAAAACCTGAAACAGGGCCAAACAGGGAATTCTGACCTTAACATAACTACCAACGATGAATTGGGAATCTTTTTTGAAATTATAAAACTCGGATCTGGTGCAGGAGAATTTTACTGGACAGAAACAAATGGCAATAAAAACGACCCCCAGGCCGCTCAGGGCTGGGCAGACCTGCGCCTGAATATTTCCCGCACCTGTTTTACCTTTTACAGCCCGGTCATTGAAAACGGTAACCCCACTATAGATGGGAGCTTAAGCGAATCAGCCTGGACTACGAGTTATTCCCGGGACATTATTTTAACCAACTTCAAGGGGGACACCCTCTCTGCCACCTTCAAATCCATACAGAATTACTCCGAGGATAATATTTTCATCGCCATGGAGATAAACGACCCGGCCAATGATGCTGCAAACTATCTCCAGGTCTATTTTGAAGAAGACGGATCCGACACGGCTAGCGCCGAAAGAAATTACTTTCTGGAACCCGGTCAGGAAGACGCGGTGCAGGTGAGTAGTTCTTCTTTTACCGACAAATACTGGAACGGCAGCTGGGAAAACGACACTGAAGCCCAAGACAGCCACCTGGCAGCCTCCGCTTTTAGTAACGGACAGATTACCTATGAGATCAGGGTTCCCTACCATGATACACCATCCAACCAGGATATGTCCCTACTCGATTACGGGGTCCCCGGCATGTTTCTTCGCTATTTCGACGCCTCCCGCCCTTCGGGCTCCCAAAATTTTTATTGGGAATTCACCGGAAACGCTGATTTTATTGACGCAGATCCCAAATCAACAACCAAACTCAGCGCAGGTTGGCAACACTTGCAACTGGGCGTTTCCTATAACAGTATAAAAGATATGGACCCAAACCTGTGCGCAAGTGATGCGGATACTATTACCCCACCCCCTATTATAATAGACACCGTCACAGAGAGTCATATTGTTATCCTGGATAACAGCGGCCTGCCTCTGCCCGGTAAGACCCTCTTTTCTGATGCAACAAGCTTTATCATAAAACTCTCAACTACCCAGTCTGGTGTAAGTCAATTTCAGTCAGGTACATCCACCCTGTCCTCAGGAGACCGTGAATTTCTTTCTCTGACTGTAAGTACCGGTCCCGAAGGAGACTTTCATACGGTTATGCAGGGAACCCATACTCTGTCCATTGGTTCAGCCGCCCAGGGCAACGGCACGATAGAAAGTGCCCTTTTCGACACACTAATAGCAACCTGGATAAACCCTTTTGACAGTAATGATGTGGCCGCTGACACCGTATATATTATGCCGGCAGCTCAAACCGCTTCCCTGTATTTCAGCAGATCTGCAGCTTTGGCCGATACCACAACCCAATTTACCCGTTCGGATGCTACTGTCTATATTATCGTAGCCGACCAGGCACCCAAATCAGGACTATCCTACACCGTAACACTCACCACTGGCTCCGGCGAAACAGAAACCGTTACCTTATCTCAGACCGGCAGCTTGTTAACCGGATCCATTTCTGCAAACTATAACAGCATCAGCAGCGGCAACGGCAGCTTACAGATAAACCTGGGTGGCGAAACCATCCTTGCAAGCTATACTGACCCGCTCTATCCCGAAACCGTACAAAGATCCGCAGCCTACGCTGCCTATCCGGTGCAACCGCCGGTAGCCTCTCCGGCAAATGGTACCTGGTTCAAAGATGATACAAGCCTCACACTGACGTCTCCAGATGGCCTTGGCATGCGCTATACAACTGATGGAAGTATACCCACGGCCCTTACCGGAACATTATATACAGGTGCTATTTCAATATCAGCTAATACCACTCTTAAGGCGGTAGCATTTATCAGTCATGATGCAAATAACTATGCGCAAAGCACTGTTATCACTTCTACCTACTACAAACGCGCCAATATTGGTACCCCCAGCGCAGACCCCTCATCCACATATTTTACAGAAGACAGTACTATCACCCTTTCTCCTGCCTCAGCAGGTGATACCATTTATTATACACTTGATGGCTCTGTCCCTACTACCACTTCTACCCGTTATACCAGCGCCATATATATAAGCCAATCTCTTACCCTTAATTTTTTCGCTGTGAATGGTACTGGCATACCAAGTCAGGTAGTCACCGAAACATACAACAGGCGCGATACCCTGGCGCTCCCTGTTCCAAACCCCATGAGTTGTTATTTCCTTACCGACACCCTGGTTTCATTAAGTCACAGCTCTGTTCCTGAGGCGATTATTCGCTACACCCTGGATGGCAGTACTCCAGACGTCACCAGCCCCCAATACACCTCTCCTCTTACTTTTACACAACCTACTGTACTCAAGGCCCGTGCTTTTTCTCCCTTAGGTTCTAACGCCTATGTTCCAAGCGGAACCGGTGTCTGGACATACACTCCCCTGTTACAGCTCTCTACTAACCCATCTTCAACCTCATTCAACTCCAGTATCAGTGTAAGTCTTGAAGTAAATAATGCCAGTGCATCTATTCTCTATACCCTTGACGGCTCGACACCGGCAACCACTGCCGGAGGCAGTACTCTGGCCTATGCTGTCCCACTTAACCTCATATCCACTACCACTGTAAAAGCCATAGCAATCCTTACCGGCTGGAAAACAACAGAAGTCCTTTCAGAAACCTATACCCGCAGTCATACCGATTCCAGGCTGGAGATACTCGATAGCACCGGTGCCGTTTTGAACGGAAGCGTACTCACCGCAAATAATACCGCTTTTGGAATAAAAATTTCCACCAACTATGCTGGCAACGACAGTTTACGTACCTTAGGCAGCATTAGTGCCGAAGGTGACCGGGATTCCTTAAAACTAAACACCATCACCGGTTCAAATGCCGGATTCGCCCGCATCTATCAGTCTGCATTTCCTTTTTCCGTCACCAGCCATACCTTGTGGAACGGGACGGTGGAGAGTGCAGTGTATGATACCCTCATCGTAAGCTGGGTTAATCCTCTTGATGAAACCGACATCGCCCGTGATACCCTCTACATCCAACCGGTAAACCAACAGGCCCAGGCCTTTTTCAGCACCTCTTTGTTGTTGGATGACACCGTTAGTATTTTTAGCGAAGCAGCCAGCCCTTTGTATATCATCATAACTGACCAGGAACCTGACCCCAACAGAAACTACACCGCAACAGTCAATACCTCCGCCGGAGACGCAGAAACCGTAACCCTTTCCTGGAATAATGGTAACCTCAGTGCGTTACTTACAGCAAATTATAATTCAATGACCTTATCTAACGATAATCTTGAAATTGATCTCGGGGGAGAACCCATCTCTGTTCATTACATCGATCCACTCTATAGTGAAAACGCACAAAAAGCGGCCTTTTTCACCGGGAAATCAGTGGCTACGCCGGTTTTCAACCCCACAGACGGAACATTTTTCCAGACCGATACCCTTGTCACCATAACGGGCCCGGTAGGTTCAACAATCCACTATACTATAGACGGAAGTGATCCCACCCATCTTACCGGAAGCGTTTATAGCAGCCCGATTGCCATTACTACAGGCACTCTTTTTAAAGCCGTCGCGTTTTTTATGAACAGTAGTACCAACTACGCCATCAGTAATATCGCACAGGCCCGGATCAATTTACAGGGCCAGGTAGGTATCCCCTGGGCCACCCCTCCTTCCACCTGGTTTACCGAAAGCACAACCATCACACTGTCAAAAGCAAACCCTGGCGACACCATATACTACACCCTTGATGGTTCCGTCCCTTCCCGTTCTTCAAGTCGCTACACTACAGCTATCGGATTTACCACCTCCGACACCATTCGGTTTTATGCAGTCAACGGCACGGGTATCCCCAGTCTTGCAATACAAGAAATTTACTCAAAACGTGATACCCTTCCTGCCCCTATCGCAAATCCCGCCACCACGGATTTCCTGACTGATACTCTGGTAGTTTTGAGTACCACCGTTTCTGGGGCCAGAATATTCTATACCCTTGATGGCAGCGATCCGGACAGCACTGATTTTCTTTATAACACTTCTATTACGATTACCGACCCCACTACTCTTAAAGCGGTCGCTTATAATCCACCCCGTTCTGACCGCTATGTATCGAGCGCTATTATCACTAAGAGCTATACCCCTATTTTAACCGTTACCGCAACTCCGACATCATCTTCGTTTATTGCCAGCATGCAGGCCTCTCTTGCTTCTAACAACAGCGATGCAAGCATATTTTATACTACTAATGGCAGTCAGCCCCAGACCTCCGCCGGTGGAGAAACGGCATTGTACACCGGTCCCATAAATATTATCAACACCCGTACTATAAAAGCTCTTGCAGTCAAAAATAACTGGCGTACCAGCAGCACTATAAGCGAAACTTATACTCGGACAAGCACTCCAAGCAGTCTGCTTATCCTTGATGATGAAGGTAATACTATACCAGATAATATCTTAATGACCAGCCAGACGGCATTTTCCCTTCAGATCAAGACAAACTATGCGGGACCGGCGCCGCTGCAGTCTGGGGTTACTACGGCAGTTTTTTCTGATGCCGAAACCCTTGATGTAAGCACTTTCACCGGAGCCAATAGCGAGTATGCCTCTATCTACAGACAGATTTTCCCTCTAAAACTGGCATCAGGTGCTACCATAAATGACAGTATGGAAACAGCCTCTTTTGATACCCTCATCGCAAGCTGGACCAACCCTTTTGATAATAGCGACATCGTTAAAGACACCGTATACATTCAACCCGAAAACATAAGTGCACAGGTGTATTTTACCGAAACATTAGCAGGCAGCGCCACCAGCAGCTATACCGAGGCTGCAACCACAGCTTATATAACTGTTTTAGACCAACCACTTCAGCCAGGTGCAAACTGCCAGGTGATACTCACCACCCTTACCGGCGATAGCGAAACCATTATCCTTTCAGCAGGACTCACACCAGGAATGTTTCATGGAAGCATTACACTTTCTTATGAGACCATATCTTCAGGAGACGGTACGCTTCAAATCAATCTTGCAGGCGAACAGGTAAAAGCGTCATTCACCGACCCCTTGTATTCTTCTGACCAGAGCGAGGGATTTGTAAATGTAGACCCAAAGAGAATATCTGCTCCGGTTTCCCTGCCTGATTCAGGCATCTATTTTGTAAATGACACACTGGTTAACCTCAGTTCTTCTACAACGGGTGCTGCCATACGCTATACCCTGGATAATACAACGCCTGATTTCACAACCGGTTTCCTCTATAACTCATCTGTTTCCATTTCTGCCACCACCCGAATAAAGGCAGTTGCATACCTCTTTCACAGTCCGGATAATTATGTATTAAGTGACGTATCGATATTTACATACAACCAAAGAGATACCGTCCCCATGCCTTTTGCAGAATCCGCTGGCGGATACTTTACTGAAATAACTCGCGTAGGACTCTATGCTGATTCCGGGGCTACCATTTATTACACCCTTGATGGAAGTAATCCTGATAGCGCCACATCGACTCGGTATGAGAGTTGGATAACGGTAACCGAAAACACCGAAATTCGTTTTTATGCGGTGCGTGGTGTTGAAGTCCCTAGTTCTATCGAGACTGAAATCTATACCCTTCGTGATACTCTGGTACAACCTGAGGCCACACCCGGGAGTGTGGATTTCTTTAGCGATACCACCGTCAGTATGTCACATCCTCTGTCAGGAGCCCAAATCCGTTATACGACTGATGGCACTGAGCCTGGAATTAATAACGCATTGTATATTTCGCCTCTAACCATTACTACTCCCACTACCCTTACTATCAGGGCCTTCGGACCAAGAAATTCCGACTCCTACGTTCCAAGTGTATCAGTCAGTTATCTGTATACCCCTATTGCTGCTCCCCCGGTTGCAACACCTGGCGATACCACTTTTATAACTACACAGATTGTACAGCTTTCCACACCGACCTACGGAGCTAAAATATATTATACCCTTAATGGCGATACTCCCGATACCCTTAGCACTTTGTATCAAAACCCCATTTTCCTTACCGGTACATCCACCATAAAGGCCATTGCCACAGTAGAAAACTGGAAGACCAGTGAAGTTGTCTCTTTCACCTATGGCAAAGATTTTATGCCCTCGGTATTAACTATCCTGGATGGCAACCAACGGGAAGTCAATTTTCTTACCGAATTAAATTCCAGCTTTGGTATTAAAATAAAAACAACTGAAGCAACTCTCGACAATGTACAACCCGCAATTATAACATTGTCCAGCGCCGATAGCGAAACACCAGTCTTAATTTTAGGGAACCGCGAAGGCAACTATTATACCTATAACCTAAACATTCCCCTGGCAATTGCCGGCATCGTAAACCCCGGAAACAATACGGTAGATGTCGCTTATTTTGATACCCTCATAGCAAGTTGGACTAATCCAAACAACAGTTTAGACCAGGTTTCTGATACGGTTATCATACGCCCCTGGCCACGTCAGGCAGAATTATATTATTCAGAAACACCAACAGCCGGGCAAGCCGTAATAAATGTTTATCCCGAACAAGACTCCGTTCATATTATAATCAAAAACCAGGTAGTACGGGATGGCATAGAACACAATCTCAGCGTCTTCACCAAAACACGTTTTGGCGATAAGGCTACCGATACCATCAGTGTTGCCCTCCGCCAATTAACCAGCGGAACCTTTGTGGCCTCAGTAGCTATCGACGCTATACATCCTGCCAACTCAACCGATGACAAGCTGCAGATTACTGCGGGCGACAGCATCAGAGCGGTCTACCGGGATCCGGTCTACGAAGACATGGCAGCGGCTACCATTGCCTATGGTACCCCTGATGATATCCCTGCAGTAATCATATTCACCGATGCAAACGGACTTCCCCTGGAAACAAACAGCTTTTGGAATCCTGCATCCGATTCTATTTATATTACCTATAAAGACGATTATACCGACATTGTCAAACAAATCACTTTGATAATAGAAAATACCACCGGAACAGGAACAAAATCCTATGACACGGTTACCGTAACGCTCCAAAACCCCGAACGCCAGGATAGCCTGGGTATTTGGCAAGTAGCAATCCCCGTGCAAGAGACCATGAATACGGATCCTGCAAACACCGTGGCAGAAGTATATTTTAAGAGCGATGTAACCGCCCAGATTTCAGCCCACAGTTACAACGGCGAGATACAATCTCCCGTGCAAGACACCCTCACCCTTGCCCGCCCGGACAAACAGGAAGTGATGACCATAACTGACGTCCACGGCAATACCGAAATAAACAGAGAAACCGACTCGGTACTGATAACCCTCATAGACCAGGATTTTTCTCCTGGTACCGATACCCTTCTGGTTGATATTATCAGCCTGGGCTCAGGGGATATGATAAAAGGTCTGCAACTGGTACAAATAAACGACTCAACCTATCAGGGAATATTTGTTAAAGGTGAGTATGACGTGGATCCCAGTGATCAAAAGCTTGCTATTATGATGGATGATGATCTACGCATTTCTTACAGAGATCCGGTTTACGAAAACATCATAACCGAGCGAGTAAGCTGGCAAAGTGAAAAAGTAGCAAATATATTTTTTACCACAAATCCTACAGCATCCTCACCCATTGAAGCCGTTAATGAATACCGAGAGGAATCTCTCTACCTCATAGTCGAAACCAACAGCCCCAGACTTCAGAGCATAGATACTCTCGATGTCACCGTAAAAGTTACCGGTGGTGAATCAACTATTATTAAAGTAATAGAAACCGAAGTAAACAGCGGTATTTTTATATCTCTCCCCATTGATTATGCTTTTACAACCGTTCCATCAGAAAATAACAGCATCGTTGAGAGTTTCCTCCACGTTTCCAACCTGGAAAACCAAATGGAAGTGAGCGCCTCTATAGAGCTCTTCGGTCAGACCGAAAAAAATGAGCTTGCAATACATGCAGCCTACATTCCTGCAGAAAAAGCCTGGATTACAGACGGTAATGATGATGGTCGTGCCGACACTATTTTCATAAAATACCAAAAACCATTACCCGAATTGCCCGATATGATAAGTTCCATCGACTGGCCGGCAGAAGAGGCAAACCAATATTCCGCCACTCTACACCAGGACGCTGAACTGAGTGAAATTTCCTGGTACCGTGATGAAAAAGGCAATATTGACAGTAGTCTTATCGTTATCGTATTGGCAGAAGATACTTTTGAAGAAGGCCAGACAAGTCCTTCAGCCACCCAGGCCCCTAGCCTGAGGCTTCCGGAAACCCCCCTGTTCCAGGGTATCGAACTCACCATAGAAGATAAAATGGGACCTATTATTCAACAAGCTGAAAAAAGGCCTTCAGACATGAACTACTATGTGGATGCTGACGGCAAGAGAAGACAAAACCCGGATACACTCATAATAACCTTTTCTGAGGCCATCGCCGCTTTACACAATATTGGCAACCCCTGGGACAGTCTTATCCTTTTTGCTCCTTCTCTGAACGAAAAAGAAAATGCCAAGTTCGTAAAAACATTAAGTGAGCCCGTAGTACTCGACCAGCAGGGCCTTCAATGGATGTTTATCATCTCAAATGAGACCGGCGTATACCGGCCCAATGTTGATGACATTATTTTCTTAAATCCAAACGCCCCTTATGCAGACCTGGCAACCGAAAAGAACCAACCTTCTCAAGCTGAAACCATTTTACTCGGAGTTGATGGCAAAGGGATTATTAGCAACTCTCATATTTTCGTACCGGTCGAAGGCTTTGGTATCGGCTCTCCTGAGAATATGATGGCTAATCACTCTTTTGATGATAATGGAAAAATAGTGATTGGTAATAACGTACGCACTTTAACCAACCAGGATGGTAGTATAGAAGTTATCCAGGAATGGATTCGTCCTCATGGATTAAGAAGCGATGGTACCATTGACTCAAAAAACCAGCAATGCCATTCTAATGATATGGAAACCAGTGAGCCCTCTATTTATCCCAGAAACTGCCTCAGTTCTGTACAAGTTTTTTCTAAAGAAAAGTATGTTGCCCAGATAGTCATTTTTGATAACCTTGGTAAATTCGTACATTCTTCTGTTCAAAGGTTCGGCGACTGTGGCGAGCTTGACAACCCCTTACGGCGTACCCCTCAAGGTAAAGTAAGCTGGTTAGTCTGGAACATGAAAAATTCAGATGGTGAGTTGGTAGGTACCGGTGTATATATCTGGAAAGTTAAATTTGTAACTCCAAACGGAGTCCGAAGCGGAATTTATCGACAGGGTATTGTGCGGGCCGATGAACCAGATGACCAATGCGCAGCAGAGTGAACGTTATTAGGCGCAGCCGCCCTTAGCTTTCTTTAGTTTCTTTTTAACCGGCTTATTTGAGTTCTTAAGAGACTTTGCCAACGCTTTAAGCTCCCTGGCTGATTTCAACCTGAAACGGTATTTGTCGTGGGCCAGCTTGGAAGCATTGACTTCAGGCTTCTCCGGCTCAAAAATGAGGCGCCTGAATTCATCCACAGACTCCGTTAAAATAAAATTTGTTGATTTCCCAATATGTTTAGCCAATAAGCAGGCTTTTTTTGCAGTAGTATCATCTCCTGCATAGAATACGTTCTTTTTATAATGTTGATTAAATATGTCTTCCCACTCCCGCCCCATCATGCTATCCAGAGGGATATTTATAGCCAGGGGAAGATGATACTTTTTAAAAGCTTCTGGTGAGCGAACATCAATAAGGTTAATTTTGTAGTGGGTTTGCAGCATTTCGTATACGAGCAAGTCTGAGGATATAGCCTTAAAAACACATTTCTTTTGTTGCTTTGCTTCTGCGATACTGTTTTGAATAGATTCTTTTTTATCCGGAATTATTACCAATGTAAGCAAGATGATAAAGGGTAATGCTCCCAATATTCTCATTTTCATAGTTCCAAACTCGATATAGTCGGGATTTTGGCCAGTTACTAATTTCTGAATAAAACCTACGACCATAAAAGCCCCTACCGCAATGGCCACCAAAATAATACCAAAAGTGAGTTTAGACAGGCCAAGGGACTCATTAATGAGTACGTTCCCAAAATTCCCGGAAAGAAACAACGGTTCAAGAAGAGGGTATGCTTCAGTAAAGATTAATACACCAATCAAAGAACCCAGTACAAACAGCATTCCATCCACTTTGCCGATTGCAGCTGCGCACACGCTGGTCCCGGGGCAAAATCCCCCAATAATAAAGCCTGCACCCATTATTAATCCGCCGGTAAGGGCGGACCAGAGAAAAGTAGGATTAACATAAATTAATTTTAAATCAAGATAACCAAAATGGGAAAGTACCAGGGTCCCAGTCATTGCGGTAACACCTGCAGTAAAAAATACTTTGAGCACGGTAAAGTCGTATCCGTAAAACAGGCCTACCAGCTTTCGGGTAGAAGAAAAACCCGCCTGTTCCAGAGCAAAACCAAAACCAAAACCTATAATCAGGGCGATTACAAAGCTGAATTCACTGCTTATTATTTCAGGTACTAAAGGTCCCATACTGCCCTCACCTCAACCACAACTTGCGAAAAAAATAGGCCAGAAAGTAAGCCCCTCCAAAAATAGCACCCATGGTAATTATCCCCCCAAGGGACATTACCGCCATACCACTTAAAGCAGATCCACTTGTACAGCCCCTGCCCAATTGGGATCCAAAACCAAACAAAGCCCCTCCCAGAATAACCGCAATAATTCGCATCCGGTTGGTAGCTTTTGGGCCCTTATCAAAGGCAATTCCTACCCGGTTTGCGATTAAGCCCGAAAAAAACGTTCCCAGCACCACTCCTATCACTTCAATTAAAAGCCAGTTTTTAAGGGGGCTTTCCGGGTTTGATGCCGTATAATTTTTATAATACAGAGTTTCAGCATAATGTTCAGGTGCCACGGTTTCGACCCCGGCCAGCACAATAGATTTCATGGCGCCACTGGCCCCGAGCCCGCGCCCGGTAATATAAATAGTAGCCAGCAATACGGCCCCGAGGATAATACCTGCAAAATAGGGATTCATGTATGGCTTGGAAGTTTTCATTGTTCTTCCTCCAAATCTTCATAACCGGTTATCATAGCCCTGATATTTGAAGTGGGGCGAAGTCCGGTGGTGGTCATATACACATGTACAACTAAAAAGGAGAGCAGGAAGAACGCACCCATGGTATGCAAAAGAGCTATGGGTTCAATACCAATATCCACCAAAAATGGAAACAGGCTCCCATCCAGGTTTTTATAAAAGAGATAATAAACACCAGAGAGTACGGTAATCGGAATAAGAAACAATTTAAACCCTAAGTAGGTGATAATTTGCAGAGGATTTAATTTGCGTTTGATATTTTTTTGAAAAGGATGTTCTCCTCCCTGGAAAATTCCTTTGAGATAAAACGCTAACTGGGATTTTAAATTATGGAGGGTGGGTATATAGTGTCTCCATTCTCCGGTGGTAAAATGCCAAAAGACCGCAAAGGCAATAAGTCCCATTAACAAATAAGCTGCAACCCGGTGATACATGACCGCTTTTTCAAAACCGAAAAAATGGTACGAAGAATGTATTTCGAAACCGGTAAAGGCGAGAAACATAATAAGGAAGGCCTGTGACCAGTGCCAAAACCGCTCAAAGCCCTTGTATATATATACTGATTTCTTCACGGTTATACTTTTTCCCTTTTTCTAAAATATACAACACGCAAGCACGCATGGGCCGCGACTCCCATAAGGGAACCAAAAAGTAACAGGGTTCCTAAGACATCAAGTACGCTGCTTCTGTCTCTGCCAGGTAGATAAAATCCCGCGAGAGCGGCAAGCCTGCCGGTTTCTCTGCGATGGCAATCCGCACATTCCAAAGACATTTCTTTAGGTGAAACCATATGGTTAACCGGCCAGTACATTTCAGTTTCAACAAATTCGTAGGCACCGCTATAGGGAAGTCCAACCCTTTCCATACCTGCAATTGAAGATTCATTCCAGTCAAAATCTTTCCAGTATGCACTGTCCCCTGTTTGTGCCGCATAGAGTTTCGGTTGAATAAGGTACCGGTTCTGCTTGTCAATAAGCTGATCTCCACGATGTATCTTAACCGGGATGATTTTTGAGCCCGGGTCTTTATAGGAGCCATTTAAGGTATTCATTTGCACCGGTATTGACGTCACCTTATCTCCAAGCAGATAATGATCCGCGGTACCATTAAACCAGACGTAATCCGGTTTCACATTCTTTCCCCAGGTGAATTTACCTTTAATGGAGAGATAGGTATGGTTACCAAATTCATCTTCTTCATGAAAGGGTTTTCCATCTTTCATCTTCCCTGCTTCTGACCAATTCCAGCTCATTTTGGTGCTGTTCACTTTGGCATAGATTGGAATATGACAGGTCTGGCAGGCAACTTTATCAAAATGTGCATTAAGTACTGCATTAAAATGCGGCTCTTCCGTATGACATTGTTCACAGGTAGACCGGTTTATATTGTCGGAAGATACAGAATAGAGCTTTCCCTTCATATTATGGTTTTCGGCCGTGTGACAGGCTACACATTCCATATTTATTCCGGTTGCAGCCATATGCACATCTACCGTCCGTTCACAAGAAGCGAGGGCATCTTCCAAATCGCCATGTTTCACATTATTACCGCCGCCGCCGTAAAAATGACAACTCCCACAATTTATTTTTTTGGGTAGTCCAACACTTTGGGCAACTTTAGTTAAATTTACACTTCTATCGGGGTACCCAGCCATTGCCGAACCCTTTAAATATTCATCACTATTATCATGACAAACCATGCAGTCCACATTTCTGGCGTTTTCAAAATCAAACTCACTACTCATACCAAAACCAATATGACATTTGGCGCATGCCTGTTCGTTAGCATTAGAACCAATACAATAATTATTGAGGACGCTCTTCTTCCCACTATAGGCAATTCCCCGTCCCCTGATGTATTCAACTCGCTCCCAATTCCAGTGGGCTGAAGCCAGTATTTCTTTATGGCGCTCAGTATGGCAGCTCATACACGCTTCAGTTACGTCCTGGGGAGAATCAAACGGCCTGTCGAGAACTGGAAGTTTTGCATGGTCAACCGGAGACACGGGCTTTTTAGAATATTGTTGCCGGAGCTCTTCCAGCTTTACATTATAATACTCTTTTTTATTAAAAACGTTTATGCCTATGAGAAGGGCCAGTACCAAAAGAGTTATGATAGTGATGTTTTTCTTCATATATAATTATACCGGACAATAGGTCTTTTGGAGAACTTGAATCAACTCAAGAGCAGCTGGATTTGCTACCCGATAGAACACCTTGTTGTCTTGCCGTCGAACTGCAACAATGCCCGCTGTCCGTAATTTTGCCAGGTGTTGAGAAATATTACTTTGGGTAGTGCCAATATTATCCGCTAAATCCTGCACAGCCATTTCACCTTCGCCAATATAGCAAAGGGCCATAAGCCTGATGGGATGAGCCAGACCTTTGAGTAAATCAGCTCCAGCCTCAGCCCCATCTATCATTTTTCCATATGCATCCATAGCAATTAGATTATAAGCATATTCTAATATTCTGTCAAGACTTTTTTTTAGAAAAAAAGACAAGACAAAAGAAGGATTTTCACAAATCTGTTTGGGTGCGGCTCTTTTAAAACGAAATGCTTCCTGTCCAGTTCATTCCGACTCGTACCCCAAGAGCAGGCTTCGCACTTCGGAATCGACTGGACACCTAAATTCTTAAAAAAAGTTAGATTCCGATCAAGTCGGACTTTTTTTAAGAATTTAGGATGGCTTTCTTTATTCCGTTTGAAAAGAGCCGCACTCAATCTATTTACTTAATCTAATGGCATACACTCACAACTCGAAACTGACAACTGATAACTCTGTCACCCCAGCCCCTGCACCAGGATTTTCACCCCTATTCCAATAAGGATAACACCCCCCACCAACTCCATGATTTTCCCAAAGCGGTTATTCAATTTGTTCCCTATATATATAGCGACCAACGAAAGAAATGATGTTATAACACCAATCATGATACATGGATAAATAATTCCTACTTTTAACACAGCCAAACTAAGTCCGATGGCCAAAGCATCTATACTGGTAGCGATACTAAGGACTACCAGAGCCATCCCTTTAGTAGGATTTTTGGTAAATGCTGAGTCTGCAGGCTGAAAATACCCATAGACCATTTTTCCCCCAACAAAAGCCAATAGCCCAAAAGCAATCCAATGGCTAACATGTTCTATGAATCCCACAACACTTATCCCCAGCAACCACCCAAGAATTGGCATAAAAAACTGAAAGAGCCCAAAATGAAACGCCAGCCGAAATGCCGGACGCGCCCCCCGGGCGTATCCCATAGAAGCCGCAGCCAGAGAAACTGCAAAGGCATCCATGGCCAGGCCTGTGGCAATAAGGATTATGGTGAAAATATGCATACTAAAAAATTTAATTAATTTGGGAGAAAACCAATGCGTATTATTATAGCTGAAGACGGATACCCTCTAACCGACTACTCCCTTTCCATTTTGACACTCTCTTTTCATTGTATAATCTTCCAACAAAAAGAACAAATTTAGGTTTTCCTCATTTATTTTTTTACTTTTAAACAAAGTTGTAACAAAAAATTCAGGATAAAATCGTTATGCCCAAAAAAAAATATTCCGCAAGTGTTGAAGATTACCTCGAAGCTATTCACGAAATTATTGCAAAAAAGCAGGCGGTAAGAGCAAAAGATATTGCCGCATGGCTTGGCGTTTCAAATCCTTCGGTTTCAGGAGCATTAAAACACATTGCAAACCTTGGATTAATCAATTATGTGCCCTACGATGTAATCACGCTTACCCCTCTTGGAGAAAAAACAGCCCATGAGGTGATCAAAAAGCACGCGACCCTCACAGCCTTTTTTACCGATCTTCTCGCTCTTTCTCCGGAAGAAGCTGATGAAGAAGCCTGTAAAGTTGAACATGTGATTTCAGGAAAACTTCTTCAACGACTTATCGGTATCCTGGACCACGTAAAAAATGATCCAACATTTTCCAAATGCGTTAACCGCCTGCATCAGAAATTTAGTTAGTCTAGTAATAACACTCCGGCAGCTATCGTAGTAGTCCACAGACCGTCTTTATGGCCTTCTGCGGATTGTGCAATGCTTCTACTCACAAAATGCCGTTCTTTACTGGCGACATAGAGCTTCTTCCGTTCATCCCAGGCCGCATCCGGATCGAGTTCAATACCAAGAGTGGAAGCAAGCATGGTTGCGGCCAGATCCTCCGCAAAATCAGCGGTCTTTTTTCTGGTTTGGCCAAAGGCATGATGTTCACTAATATATCCGTATTGCTGTTTATTTTTTGGCTGTGCCAGACCTATAGCAGATGAAACCAGTCTGCTCGGTTCATCAGTGCTCGCCCTGGCCAAAACCATAAACGTAATCTGGCCAGGTGATAATAATTTTATGCCGCGGGACCTTGGAATTATCTTACAATCAGGAGGAAAAATACTTGAAATCGTTACTATGTTACAAATTTCGATTCCGGCATCCCGCAATGCCAGTTCAAAACTCTGCAGTTTGTTTTTATGGTAACCCAATCCCTTCGTAAAAAACATCTGTTTTGGAATTATTTTATTCAATTGTCTGTTTCTCCTTTATTTTTTTATCCAAACATTTCCTCATACCAATCCGGAATCAGTTACATAATTCCGGAACGGTATACATCATGTTCAAAACCTGGAACATTTCATGTCATAAGAATTTGTAAACCGCTATTACAAATTTGAAAGGCCCGCAAAATCTAGTATTTTTAATACTAAAGTTTCTACCTCTTTTTTATGATTATCAAAAAAAATCAATTGCAGCAGCTTTGTTTGACTGTAACCCTCAACCTGATGCCGCCGGCCCCTGATAAAGGCTTCCACTTTTCCGGAATGGAATTATTGTATCATTGACTCTGCCTGATTGAGCTTTTATATTAGTAGAAGGTTTTTCCCGGGTTATTACCGTTTTTAGCTGTATCTGTCCTTTTTAGTTTATTTACAGAATTAAGGCAGGAAGGAATAGAGAACTGACAACCCGCGTAAGCTTAAACCAGAAAATCACTAAAATTAAGCACCTTTAGAGGCCCGAAAGATTATGACCAGAATTATTAACGTAGTTAATAGCCTCCCCGAAACCGAAAACACTCCAGGAATTGAATCTCCACACCGTTTTTTTTCTGCTTTAAGAGGTATTGAAAGCCTGAATGAACAAATCTGGATTGGCTGTTATCAAACTGAAGAGCAAAAAAGCCTCAATCAGAAAAAAGAAATCACCC
>JADFYW010000064.1 GCA_015232855.1 Fibrobacteria bacterium | reverse complement strand
TTTGAAACAACTGGATGAAGCCAAAAAACGAGACCATCGGAGAATTGGTAAAGATCTTGACTTGTTTTCTTTTCATCTGGAAGGGGCAGGCTTTCCATTCTGGCATCCCAAAGGGACGTTACTTTATAATAACGTAATGGATTATTGCAGGACAGAGCATTTGAATTTCGGTTACCAGGAAATCAAAACGCCGATTATTCTTAATGAGAAACTCTGGCGCCAAAGTGGACACTGGGACAAGTATCGAGAAAACATGTACTTCACCGAAATTGATGAGACCATGCATGCAGTAAAACCCATGAATTGTCCGGGTGGTCTACTGGTATATAAAAGTAAACCTCATAGTTATCGGGAATTTCCCATTAAAAATTTTGAGTTCGGCCTTGTTCATCGCCACGAAAAAGCAGGGGTCCTTCACGGACTTTTCAGAGTGAGACAATTCACTCAGGATGACGCCCATATTTTTTGTTTGCCCGATCAGATTGAGGCCCAAATTCACGAAGTGTATGATTTTGTAGTTAAAATGTACGGCGTATTTGGGTTCAAAGATTATAAAGTTGAATTATCTACTAGGCCAGAAGAGTTTATCGGTTCCCCCGACATCTGGGACAAAGCCGAGGCCGCGCTTAAAAATGTATTGGATGATAAAAACATTGATTATCAGATTAATCCTGGAGATGGAGCTTTTTATGGCCCGAAAATTGATTTTCACATTTTAGACTGTCTTGAGAGAAGCTGGCAGTGTGGAACCATTCAACTTGATTTTAGTATGCCGGAGCGCTTTGAACTTGAATATACCGATGAGGACAGCACCAAAAAGCGCCCTGTCATGATTCACCGGGCTTTATTGGGCTCAATGGAGCGTTTTATCGGAATTATGCTTGAAAATTATGCGGGTGATTTGCCTCTCTGGTTGAACCCCGTTCATGGTCGCATTTTGCCTATTTCTGAAAAATTCAATGGTTATGGGAAAAAAATACAACAACAATTCACAGCAATTGGGCTTCAAGTAGAGTTGGATGAACGAAATGAGAAAATTGGCAAAAAAATTCGGGAAGCAGAAAAGGATAAAATCCCTTATGGGCTGATAGTTGGAGAGAAAGAAGAAAAAGAAGGGGCTATTTCCATAAGAAAAAGGAAAATTGGCGATTTAGGCAATTTTCCCATAGACGAAATCATAGAAAAGTTTAAATTAGAAATTTTGAATAAAGAAATAAGTTAATGCTGAAGAGAAATATCCAAAAATACAAAGAACCCAGGACTCGTGTAAACGAGAGGATCCTTTATAACACTAAAGAAGTGCGGGCTATATCCTCTGAAGGTGAACAATTGGGAATTATAACAGTGCGAGATGCTCTTGAAAAAGCACGTGCTGTAAATCTGGATCTGGTAGAAGTGGCACCAAATGCTAAACCTCCTGTCTGTAAAATTCTTGATTATGGGAAATACAAATACGAAGAGGCAAAAAAAAGTAAAGCAGCAAAAGCGAAACAACATATTGTAAAGACAAAAGAAATAAAACTTCATCCTAAAACCGATATAAATGACTACACCTATCGGCTTGAACAAGGAAAAGAGTTTTTAGCAAAAGGATTTAAACTACGCGGGACGGTTGTATTCAGGGGCAGAGAATTAGCCCATAAAGAGTACGGCTCCCGATGGATAAAAAAAATGGAAGAGGATTTAGAAGGTTTGGCGATAGTCGAATCTCCTGCAAAACAGGAAGGCAGAAATGTGACTATTGTTTTTGGGCCACTTAAATCAAATAAATCCGCAGCAAATAAACAATCATCAAAAGAAGACTCAAAACCGGAAAAATAATATGCCAAAGATGAAAACACACAGTGGAGCCAAAAAAAGGTTTAAACTAACGGCTAAAGGGAAAATTAAAAGATTTTCCTCCAAGTTAAATCATATCATGGCCAAACAATCACCCAAATCAAAGCGGCAGTTAGGCAAGGCATCGCTTATTTCTAAAGCAGATACGCCGCGTATTAAAAGGTTACTCGCATCTTAAAATAGCAGTAACAGGAGAATAACATGCCAAGAGCAAAGACAAGAGTACCGTCTCGGAAACGTAGAAAAAAAATAATAAAAGCCGCACGTGGCTATTTTGGTCGCAGAAAATCAAACTTAAAACTGGCCAAAGAAGCCGTAGACAGAGCTGGGCAAAACGCTTTTATACATCGTCGTGATAAAAAGTCTGCATTCCGTTCTTTGTGGATTGTAAGAATCAATGCAGCAGCAAAAGAAGTTGGGCTTTCTTATTCACGATTTATTGCCGGACTTAAAAAAGCCAATATTTCTTTGGATCGGAAAATTTTGGCAGATCTTGCAATTTCTGATGCAGCAGCATTCAAAAAACTTGCAGATATAGCTCAAACAGCTTAATCGGCCTTATTTTTATCTCATTAATGTAAACATGGATCAAACACCGTGTCTTCTATAGAACATATTCAGAAAGAATTTGAAGAAGCAGTTGAAAAGGTCCGTAAAAGTTTATCCTCAGAATCAATCCAGACCCTCAAGGTTAAATATCTTGGTAAAAAAGGTAAGATTTCAGGGCTTATGCGTTCTATGGGCAGTATTTCTCCTGAAGAACGACCTGTATTTGGTAAGGCAATAAATAAGCTTAGGGACTTAGCCAATGATTCCCTACAGAATATTCAGGACTTACTTCAACATCAGGAAATTGAAAAATCCACATCTTACTCTTCTCTAGACCCTAGCCTTCCCGGCCACCGTATTCCTACCGGTGCAATTCATCCGCTGAACCGGGTAAAAGAAGATATTTTTTCTTTCTTCACCGGCCTTGGATTTGAAATTGAAAGGGGAAGAGAGATTGAAACAGATTGGTACAATTTTGAAGCCCTAAACATCCCGCCGGAGCATCCCGCACGAGATATGCAGGATACTTTTTATATTGATGACAAGGTAGTACTACGTACCCAGACATCCAACAACCAGATACATGTGATGGAAAGCCGAAAACCACCGCTGAGAATTATCGCTCCCGGTTTTGTTTACCGTGCAGATAGTGATGCTTCTCATGCTCCCATGTTTCAACAGGTTGAGGGACTTGTTGTAGATAAAGACATCTCCTTTGCTCAACTCAAAGGCACATTATATATTTGGGTACGGCATATGTTTGGCTTTGATGTTAAACTCCGGTTCAGACCAAGTTTTTTCCCTTTTACGGAACCCTCTGCAGAGATGGATGTATCCTGTTCATTATGTAAAGGTAAAGGATGTAGAGTTTGCAGCCAAACAGGATGGCTTGAAATAGGTGGATGCGGCTGTGTTGACCCCAATGTGTTTCAAAAAGCGGGCATTGATGCTGAAGAATACACCGGATTTGCTTTCGGGTTCGGCATAGACAGAATCACTATGATAAAATATGGGATTCCTGAAATTGGTCTGCTTACGGCAAATGATAACCGCTTTTTAAGACAATTTTAATTAATTCGTACCACGGTTTGGAAGTAGGAATACTATGCTTATCAGTCTTAATTGGCTCAAACAATATGTAAACATTAATGTATCTGTCGACGAACTTGCAAATACACTCACCTTTTTGGGAATTGAGGTTGAAGAGATTGAGCAGCAGGGCGCTGACATCACTGGCGTAGTTGCTGCCCAAACCCTGAGCTGTGAGGCCCATCCCGATGCTGACAAGCTATCGATATGTAAAGTAAACGACGGTGAGAACGAGTACCAGGTGGTCTGCGGGGCACCAAATGTTAAATCAGGACAAACGGTTCTTTTTGCAAAAACGGGCGCAAAACTTACCGGCGGTTTTAAAATTAAAAAATCAAAAATCAGAGGCGTCCCTTCTGAAGGTATGATTTGTGCAGAAGATGAACTTGGGCTGGGTGGCTCCCACGAAGGTATCATGACTCTGTCTTCTGATATTACACCAGGCACACCCATGCAGGAAATTCCAGGACTTTGTGACACCCGTATGGAACTGAATATTACACCAAACCGGCCGGATGCATTGTCTTATATTGGTGTTGCGCGTGAAGTAGCAGCCTTTTACGATCAAGAATTAAAAATGCCTGATTTGCGTCCTCCGAAATTGGATGCAAAGCAAACAAATAAAGACACTATAACTTTAAATATTGAGAGTCCCGAAGACTGCTCACTCTATACGGGTGTTATTATTAACAAGGTGAAAGTAGGGCCAAGCCCCACCTGGCTTGTTGAGGCCTTACAAAGTATTGGTCAAAAAAGTATCAACAATGTAGTGGATATCACTAACTTTGTCTTACTGGAATCAGGGCAACCCTCACACGCCTTTGATCTCAAAAAGATTACTGGAAACACCCTGTTTGTTCGCCGAGCAAAAAAAGGCGAATCAGTACTCACCCTCGACGAAGAAATTAAAAATCTTGATGAACGTGATCTGGTGATAGCAGATAACGCCGGGCCTGCTTGTCTTGCCGGAGTAATTGGCGGAGAAACCACTAAGGTCGATGAAAAAACTACCAGCCTTTTTTTGGAAGTGGCTTATTTTTCACCTCCAGTGGTAAGACAACAAGCACGTCGCCATGGCATCTCTACTGACGCTTCTTACCGATTTGAAAGAGGTATTGACCCCCTTCATGTTGAAGCCATCAGCAATTATTTATGCAGACTCATAACAGACATAACCGGAGGCAACTGGACCGGTGAAACTCTTATAGCAAAAGCCCCGGAACATCCTATTTCCAAAAAACTGGTGCAACTTCGCCTGTCCCGATTATCAAAAATATTGGGTATCACCATAGACCGTTCTCAGGTTGTTGCCATGCTGGAGAAAATTGACATCAAAGAAGAAGCAGGCAATGACCTCGATACACTCTCTTTTACCATCCCGGGATTCCGCCCTGATATTGAAAGAGAAATTGACCTCATAGAAGAAGTGGCCCGTTTATATAACTTCAATAATATCCCCGACCAGCTCCCTACTTTTGAACTGAGCCCAACTGCACTTCCCGAGGCAGAAAGATTGGCCTCACAAATAAGACATCATCTCGCCTCCCAGGGCCTATTCGAGGCTCTAAGCCTGAGGTTTTCTTCACATAAATATCTCAACAACTTAAACCTCCCAGAAGACTCGCAACTCTTTAAAACAGTGAATCTTAAAAACCCGTTAAACGAAGAGTGGGAGATAATGCCCAGCTTGCTAATGCCGGGTTTATTAAACGCCATTCATCGCAACAAAAATAACCGGGAACTCGACTGCCGGTTCTTTGAAATAGGGAAATGTTTTTACAATAACAAAGAAGACCGTACCGACAAAAACCCAGGAATTATTGAAGAGGAAAAACTAATAATTGGCCTGTCGGGCAGTTGGCATTCTGTAAGCTGGAACGAAAAAGGCGGTGTAGTTGATTTTTATGTGCTTAAAGGTATACTAGAAAATTTATTCAAAACAATTGGCTATCCACGATCATCAAAAGTCGATTTTTCTATTGCCTCACAACCCTTTCTTCATCCCAAAGAATCGATGTCTGTATTAGTGAACAATAAGCCCATTGGCTGGTTTGGCTCCGTACATCCCAACGTACTTTCAAATTTTGGCTTGAAAGATAACTGCTATATTGCTGAAATCAGTATTACAGGCCTGTTGGAGCATGCCTCTTCCACGCCTGTATTTAAACCTTTTAGCAACTTCACCTCAGTAACCCGTGAAATGAACATTGTTGTAGGAGAAGGGGTAACACATGAAACCTTACTTAGTTGGATGCCACTCTCCAAAGCAAAAAATCTCGAAGAAGTAAAGCTCAACAGTATCTATCGGGGTAAAGGCCTGGAAGACAACACCAAAGCCCTGCATTACAGTTTTGTGTATCGTCATCCCGAAAGGACTCTTACTGACAAAGAGGTTAACAAAATTCAAGAAAGAATAGCACAGGAACTAACGAATAGGCCTGAGGTTTCATTTAAATAGTTTTAATACAAGTCGCTCAGTCCAAAATATTGACCCTGGTCTTGTCTTTAACACACTCCGTTAATGGTCATCTGTCACTATATTAACATCATTGCTACGCCTTAAAGTAAAATACAATACCTAATGAACTAAATCCTCAAATACCCCAAACTTCTCATGTCTTTTTATTTCCTTTCATCCCTTCTTGACTTTTTTCCCGGGGAATAGTTTATTAAGATTGTACAGGATATTTTTAACAACATAAAAGAGAGACAATTTATGGAACCAACTCAATTTGATAAACTGGAAGAAAAAATCACCATAGCTTTAAAAGTTATAAATGACTTAAAGGCCAAAAACCAAGCTGCAAACGAAGAACTCTCCAATTCTAAACAACAAATGGAATCTCTTCAGTTAGAACTCATGCAGAAAGAAGATGATATGACCAAACTCCAGTCAGAGTGTTCGGAAAAATCAGAAAATATGGCCAATGCCGTGGATAGAATCCAGAACTTAATTGGAAAATTGGAACAGGAAAATCTCGAAGAAATCCTGCAATAATTACTGACTGGTAAATATTTATGAGCAATCTGGCACATACACATAAGGTAAATATCTGTGGCGAAAATTTTCAGATTAAGTCAGACGTTCCTGCAAATCTGATTGAAAAAATTGCCGGTTATGTAGACTACAAAATCAAAGAGGTCGGCAATAATTCTGTAAATGGTGATAAAGTTCGGATTTCAGTATTAGCTGCGATGAATATTGCCGGAGAACTCTTTGAAGCCAGAAGTAAAATGGATGAATTAGAAAAATACTCCTCACAGGTAGAATCCAAATCCAAAGTGCTTAATGAGTCGCTGGATCAGCTGGCTCAATTCTAATAGAAAGACTCTGTCGTGCGATATTTCATGATGTTCGACCTTTATGCTATTAATAAAAAATGTTCTTTCTTGCCATACCGCGCATGCCCGGTTTACCGGGAAGGGCAAACCGGCAAGGGGGCATTAAACGTTTCGAGATAGAAGGCTCGAAACTCCTGAATATCGATTCACGGCAGAGTTCCTCTTTTTAACCATCATTTTCTCAAGAAAAATCCCGCCCAAAGGCGGGTTTTTTGGCAGTGATTTTATTAGTTTTCGTGCCTGAAGAAGTTCTGTACAATTCAAAAAAAGAGTACCGTGTCAAAAACAACACCTATTAGTGAATTCTTATCAAAAAACAGAATCATTGTAGATACCTACCTTGAAAAACATTTACCTAAAGAGAAAGAATTTGCTGGCCAGTTAGTTCAATCTATGCGATATTCACTATTTGCTGGAGGTAAACGTATTCGCCCAGCAATGGCAATGGCCTCTTTTAATGTGTGTGGGGGCCAGGGTGAAGACATCTTTTTTGCCACCAGTGCTCTGGAAATGCTACACACCTTCTCATTAATTCACGATGACTTACCTTGTATGGATGATGATGACTTCAGAAGAGGGAAACCAACCAACCATAAAAAATTTGATGAAGCAACTGCAGTACTCGCAGGCGACGCCCTCTGCATCCTGGCTTTCCAACTATTAGCAAAGACTAATAATGCACAATGCATACAGGTTATGGCCCGTGCTCTGGGCACAGAGGGTATGATTGGCGGACAAATGGAAGATATCCAGGCAGAAGGTCAAAAAGCGGATCTGAAGCGGGTTCAGTTTATTCATACCCACAAGACAGCAGCTCTCATTGAAGCATCTCTGGTTATTGGTGCATTATTGGCTGATGCTGATGACGAAACTATTGCAATTCTTTCTGCCTACGGGCAAAAAATTGGCTTGGCTTTTCAGGTAGTAGATGATATTCTCGACCTGGAACAAACCACTGAAGAACTCGGTAAAGATGCGGGTTCTGATGAGTTAAAAAATAAAGCCACTTATCCGGCTGTACTTGGAATGCAAAAGTCCAAAGATTGCGCCCAGGAGCTTAAAGCTCAGGCCATACAAAAACTCGAGCCTCTTTCTGGAGATACAACCATTCTCAAGGAACTGGCCGATTTTATAGTAAATAGAGTAAATTAATATAAAAGGTAGCCAGCATTGCTTGAGAAAATCGACAGTCCTAAAAATCTAAAAAATCTTTCCAAAGAAGAGCTTCATGAGCTTTGCTCTGAAATCCGAAATGTCATTGTTAAACAGGTATCAAAAACCGGAGGACATCTGGCTTCTAACCTTGGTGTGGTGGAGCTTACTTTAGCCCTCCATTATGTCTTTGATACTCCTGATGATAAAATTATCTGGGATGTAGGCCATCAGGCCTATCCCCATAAATTGATCACCGGACGCTTCCACCAGTTTCACACACTAAAACAAAAAGACGGTTTAAGTGGTTTTCCTTCTCGTAAAGAAAGTGCTTACGATGCCTTTGGAGTGGGCCATGCATCAACTTCACTTGCTGCCGCTATGGGTTTTGCCGTCGCCCGTACATTGAAACAACAGGCCAATAGAGTAGTTGCGGTTATCGGAGATGGCTCTCTCACGGGTGGCCTTGCTTACGAGGCTTTAAATAATGCCGGGGTAAGTGAAGAAAATGTGATTTTTATTTTGAATGATAACACGATGTCAATTGCTCCAAATGTGGGGGCTGTAAGTAAATACCTCAATCATATTATTGCAAACCCGATTTATAACAAGCTCAAAAAAGAAGTTTGGGAGTTCACAGCGAAATTCCATCAGTTGGGTGAGGGAATCAGGAAAATTGTACAAAAGGTGGATGGTAGCGTAAAGAATCTCTTTTTACCAGGTGAACTCTTTGAAGACCTGGGTATACGATACTTTGGTCCTATTAATGGCCATAATCTCAATGACCTCATAAAAATCCTCAATCATTTAAAAGATGCTCAAGGCTCATACATCAAAGGCCCCTGCCTTATCCATGTTCTCACCGAAAAAGGCCATGGCTGGGATACGGCGGTAAAGGATGCCTATAAATGGCATGCATCTACCCCCTTTGATATCAAAACGGGCAAGAAAAAAGCATCCATTACTGACCGACCAGGGCTGGCTAAAATTGTAGGTGACACCCTATGCTCCCTTTTTAAAGATAATCAAGACTGTGTGGGCATCACCGCCGCCATGCCAGACGGCACAGGCATGGAACATGTCATAAATGAATACCCCGAAAGGGTATTTGATGTGGGCATTGCTGAGTCTTATGCAGTAACCTTTGCGGCGGGCCTGGCTTGTGAAAAAATAAAACCCTTTGTGGCTATTTACTCAACCTTTCTACAGCGTAGCTTAGATCAAATCATTCATGATGTTGCTCTGCAAAATCTTCCTGTAGTATTTATCCTCAGTCACAGTGGCCTCGTGGGCGTAGATGGCCCCACTCATCACGGAACCTTTGATCTCACCTATTTGCGTATGATACCCGATATGACGGTACTGGCACCCTCAGACGAAATTGAACTTGTCAATATGATACATCTGGCCTACAAGCACACAGGCGGGCCAATCGCTATCCGATACCCAAAGGGCCACGCCCTCCACTCAGAATATTCCGTCGCCCAAAACACAGATCTTAACATCAAAAAGGGTGTTCCCCATATCATACACCAGGGTGATGACTTGTTAATTTTATCTGTGGGCTTTATGAAACAAGCAGCGCTTGAAGTATATCATCGTCTTAAAAAAGACGGATTCAATCCAACCCTTGCCGACGCCCGATATGTGAAGCCCTTAGATCCGGAAAAATACCAACAACTTATAGAAGCACATAAAGCAGTGCTAACGATTGAAGAAAGTATGACCGCCGGAGGCTATGGCAGCGGTATTTCAGAATTTATGGCGGCGCATAACATCCAGAAGCCCATCAAACATATTGGTATCCCCGATACCTTTGCAGTCCATGCCCGGCTTTCAGAACTGCACAGTATGCTTGGTCTTGATGCTGACAGTATTTATAACAACGCTAAAGAATTCATGTCTTTTGCACTCTCTTCTGTTTCCCAGTTACAAAAGGCGTCAAACTAATGAATGACTCAAATCGTAAGCCTGCATCTAACAGACGTTTTTCCCAAAAGCCCAATTTTGACAAACCCAATCCCAACAAGCGCTTTTCCCAAAAACCCAACTTTAGTAAATCCACACCAAACAGACACTTTTCTCCTAAACCCGATTTCGAAAAAAAATATTCCCCGGGTATAAAACAGGCTTTTGCCCTCAGGCACGAAAAGAACAGACGGAAAAACGAAAAATTTCTGGTGGAAGGTGTCAAAATAATTAAAGAAATTATTTCAATTTCTCCTGATATTTTTAAAGAGGTTTTTATCTCAAAGAGTGTAAACCATAATGATCTTATTTCACTTATCAAAAATAAACGAGTTTGTTACAGCCTGGTGACCGATGAGGATATCGCTCATTTGTCAGACACCGAATCACATCAGGGGGTGATTGCGGTTGCCCGGTTTTCAAACCTTAAGCCCAATTGGTCTACCTGCCGCTATGTTACTATTCTGGACGCAGTCCAGGATCCGGGTAATGTAGGCGCGGTTATCCGCACCTCTTTTGCTTTTGGTGTCGATGCGGTTATCTTAGGTAAAGGTTGTTGTGACATATATAACCCAAAAGTAGTACGCGCTTCTGCGGGCCAGTTTTTGCGAATGCCTTTTGAAGCAGGTGTTGATATTATCACAAAATTAAATTATTTACGCCAGAAAGGTTTTACTATTCTGGCTACTTCTTCCAAAGCTTCCTACACCATTGACCAGGTAAAAAAGCGTAAAAAAGTAGCCCTTATTGTCAGCAACGAAGGCTCAGGCATAAACCTGCAACTAAACACCATGGCGGATGAAATCGTAAAAATTCCCATGAAAAACAAGGTTGAGTCCTTAAATGTCGCAGTGGCCCATGGCATCCTCATAAACGCTCTGGTATCAGACAGACAATAAACCTCTTCAGTAATCAAAAAGGATCACATCTGTATGAAAGATGCACCTGTCGTTTCCGCCAAAGTAAATATCAATGAGCTCATGAAGTTAAGCCATGTAAAGTTTGGCACAAGTGGCGCACGGGGCCTGGTATCTGATATGACTGACAGAATATGTTATATCTATACCTGTGGTTTTTTACAGTATCTTCAAGGTCTGGGTGAAATCACAAAAGGGAAAACGGATATAGCTGTTGCAGGTGACCTTCGCCAGAGTACCCCAGGCATAATGCGGGCAGTCTTCCAGGCAATCATACACAGGGGCTATACACCTGTTAACTGCGGATTACTACCCTCACCTGCTATTGCCCTATATGGAATAACAAACAGGGTCCCGGCCATTATGGTAACCGGCAGTCACATCCCAGATGATAGAAATGGAATAAAGTTTAATAAAAGTTCCGGTGAGATTTTAAAGTCAGACGAAGTGGCCCTTAAGACGCAGACTGTAGAAATAGACGAAAGCCTGTTTGACGAAATGGGTTCTTTACTTTCTGAAAGGATATCAGACCTCTCTCCCATTACCGATAGTGCAAAAAAGCTCTATTACCATCGTTACCTCAATTATTTTCCAAAGGATTTTTTAAGTGGTAAACACATTGGTTTCTACCAACATTCAGCGGTTGGAAAAGAACTTTTACCCGATATCCTCTGTCAATTAGGAGCGCATGTTTCTTGTTTTGGAGAATCCGATACGTTTGTTCCTGTTGATACGGAGGCTATCAGAACTGAAGACGTAAAACTGGCAAAAGACCAGGCAGCAAAACTTAACTGTGATGTGGTTTTTTCAACAGATGGTGATAGTGACCGGCCCCTTATCAGTGACGAAACCGGTACCTGGCTCCGTGGAGATATCATTGGCATTTTGTGCTCGGCATACCTGGAAGCAGACTCTGTAACCACCCCTGTTAGTTGTAATACTGCCCTCGAAAAATCCGGATTATTTAAGAATACCCGTCGTACCCAAATCGGTTCACCTTTTGTAGTAGCCTCAATGATTGCGGCGAAACAAGAAAACTTCAACCGCATAACAGGATATGAGGCCAACGGAGGCTTCTTAACAAACAGCACCTTTCAAAAAAAAGACAAAAACTTAGCGCCCCTACCTACTCGTGACGCCTTACTCCCCTTGTTATGTATTATGGGCTTGTCTATACAGAAAAAACTACCTATATCTGAAATGGTAGGCAATCTTCCACAACGATTTACCATAAGTAGCAGACTCAAAGACTTCCCGGTTTCCCGGTCACAGGATATTATCAAAAGTCTCCATACAGGCAATATGCAGCAAGACATCCTGGCAGTTGAGAAAATTTTTAAGCCCTTGTTTGGGCCAGTTACAACCCTTGACACTACTGACGGTGTCCGCATTGTTTTTGAATCAGAAGAAATTGTACATTTACGCCCCTCAGGAAACGCCCCCGAATTCAGGTGCTATAATGAAGCTGACACCGAAGTACGCGCACAGGAAATGAACAATCAGTGTATCAAGCTTATGGAAAGTTGGAGATAAGGTTGGTACTACTCTTAAAAAAAAGGGACGAAATAAATTATATTTGCGTCAGTTAAATTTTAAATAAAAGGCTTTTTATGACAAAAACTATCACTTCAGCCAAAGAATTGTCCGGTCTCTATCCGGCGCTGTTTACCCCTATTAAAGATGATGACCCTAAATGTCTCAACAATTCCATTGATTATAAAAAAGCTGAGCAAATGATAGACGACCTTATTGCCTCAGGTGTTCATGGACTTGTTCCCGTCGGCACAACCGGTCAATCTGCCACCCTTACACCGGCTCATCATGTGGACTTCATCAAATTCACCATTGACTATGCAGGTGACCGGGTACCAGTAATTGCCGGAGCAGGTTCTAATTGTACCAGAGAAAGTGTTGATACGATACACCAGATTTTAAAAACAGCAGGTGAAGTCACCTTTTTATGTGTAACCGGTTACTATAATAACCCTCCGCAAGAAGGTCTCATTAAGCACTTCGAAACACTTGTTGCAGAGACCGGAGCCAATATAATTATGTACAATGTACCTGTCCGGACAAGCAGTTACCTGGAGGCGGAAACGGTTATTCATCTCTCAAAAAATGACAAAATTATAGGAATTAAGCAAGCCGTAGATTTTAAGAATCCAGGATCAAAGCGCGAAGATACCCTTAAAATAATCCAGGGAATTAACTCTGATGAATTTACTCTTCTCTCCGGTGAGGATGATTCACTTTTTGCTGTACTTGAGCTTGGTGGTAAAGGAATGATTACCGCAACCGGCAATATCCCGGAAGCAGCCATGCTGTTCTGTCAGATCCTTTCGGCCTATAAGGACGGCAATAAAGAAAAGGCAGCAGCACTCCAGCAGGAAGCTGAAAAATTTGTTAAAGCATGCTTTATGCGTAAAAATCCAGTACCTCTGGCGACCCTCTTTAACTCTCCGGTATACCAGCCTCTTTGCCGGGTAATTGAAACAGAGAATGGTGAGAGTGCACATCAGGAACTTATGGAGTTAATAACAAATCACGCTCCCAGTCTTCAAAAATACCATGATTAATTTCATAACATTGCGGGATTTATGATGCCACTTTCCCTACAGGAAGAATGGCTCTAACATAAATCGAAAGAAGATTTTATTCTGATCCTTTTTTGTGAAAGATCTGAATACTGTCTTTTAGTAAGACCGCTTGTTTCGCTTTCGCTTTCCGCACCGGGCATCGTAAAACATTAGTATTAGATACCCAAAAAACAATGAGAATGTTAGCTATCACTACTAATCCAATGATCAGTGCGATAATCTTTTTGCTGACCTTACCTTGTTTCTCCCAGGATGGGGAATCAACTTGATTATTTGGCAGAATCTCTTTACGTTCACTTTCCATAGGGGAAACTTTAATTATTAAATTTACAGGTCTCAATCAAAAACGGAAATTATGATAAAAAACGATCTCCATGTTCACTCAATTCGCAGTGCATGTGGTATGCATACCATTCTTGAAATTGTTCAAATTGCAGTGTCAAAAGGTATGCATATGCTAAATATCAGCGATCACGGCCATGCACTGGATCGCTCCACCAATTTTTCTATCCTGGCAGACAAACGCAGGCTGCCAAATCCTGTCCGGTACCTGGGTAATGAAGAAATCTGGATAGTTAGAGGTATGGAAGCGAATATTCTTGATTTTGAAGGTAACACCGATATCGAAGATAAGTTTATTCCCAAACTGGATTTAATAAACCTTGGTTTTCACGAAACGGAAAACTACCACCTCGGAAATTCAGAGGCCAAAAATACTCAGTGCCTTGTCAATACTCTGGCTCACAACCCCCTGGATATTATCACCCATCCTTGTATTAAAACGTTCCCCCTTGATATCGAAGAACTTGTTACCTTATCTCTCCAATATGGATTTGCAATTGAAGTAAATAATACCAATCTGCGCCTTGAGAAAACAAACCTGAAAAAACTGGAAAAACTTATTCCACTGGCCCTTGAAAAGGGCGCCCTGCTGGCAGAAAATAGTGACGGGCATACTTATTATGAGATCGGCGAAAATGAAAAAATCACCGCTTTAATGAATGATTTACAAATTGATGGTGACAAGGCCTTTTTTAACCGTGACGATAAAAAGGTAATGGCCTTTATTGCCGACCGAAAATCCAGGAGAAATGCGTTGGACACAGGCCTTTAATAAAGAAAAATCAAACCAACGTTCATACGCTGAATCTGGTAATCAACCGTTTCAGATACTTCTACGAAATCATACTCTTTATAGGCAAACATACTATACCGCAAACTCAACCCAAGCCAGCTGTAATAGTAATAATTTGCATATACCATATTTGAGCCTAACGCTTCTGCATAAAGAGGGAGTGCAACATCATCTTCACCCCAGGTACCCGCCATGTTCAATCCGGTAAAAAAGCCTATTTCCAGTTTCTCTTCATATTTTCCTGTTAACCCAACAAGTAAATACTGAATGTCGCAATTGGTTTCAGAAATTGCATCATAAGAGAGCCCCCCCACTATACCCAATCCCACATAAGGCACATAGGGTATGTTTTTAGCTACTATGCCAGCTTCCCATTGCATAATAGCACCATAAGGAATAGTGAAAGCATATATATCAACCCATTTATGTGAAAACCCTAACCCTCCATTTATCGGAAAAAGCTTCCCTCCATCATACATCCCCAGCCCTCCTCCCAGTGAAGCGCTTATTTTATAATTTCGTTCTACTTTTGGTTTTTTAGCTGTTTTTACTTTTGACTTTGAAATATCACTTAACATCTTTGCCATTGCCTTTATTTCGTTTTCAACGAATTTTACAGAGCTCATACTGGTAGATACGGCTTTTAGCAAGCCCCCGGTATTTACGTCCAGTACCCGTGCAGTAACTTTAATCTCGTTATTTATTTTTTGAATAAAACCTGCAATAATATACTCGATACCATGCCCACCCCCTATGGCCATTGCTAATTCTTTGTCCAGGTAAACAGATTCTAATAAAAATCGGTCTTTAAATACTTCCTGTGGCAAAAGCTTATTTTTAATTTGAAATTTGTTACTATGCCTGAGCTCCTCAACAATCCACCCTGCGACTTTTTTTCCCGCATCTTCAAGCCCGATACTGTCTTTTTCAAAAAACACCACCACACCAGCATGCTCCACTTCATTGGGGAAGACTAAAACCGGACCAAGGGTTAAAGCAACAACTATCAGGAAAAACGCTTTTAGCAGCATAATTTATTATAAAATCAATCTCTGTCTTTTTACCTTTCCACAAAGTAAAAAAATCGGCATCAAAAGGGATCTATAATAAGTTATAAAATGAGCTATCTTAAAAGCGTTCTTCTTTGTCTGTTCTTCCCGCTCCTTATACAAGCCAATCTTGTTGTTTCAGAAATAATGGGTGATCCGGTTTTTGCCGGAGATTCTGATGGCGAATATGTTGAATTAGTTAATACTTCAAACAGCATCCTCTCTCTTGACTCATCAATAGTCATTAACAATCAGGACTCTCTCCGAATTAGTAACACCTCATTACAACCAAAAGGCATCTGGCTTATTTGTAGAGATTCGGTGTTTATGCGTTCTATTAACCAGGAATGTAATCAAGAATGGACTTCACTTAGCCTCAGTAATCAAAATCCGGTTAACCTTATCCTGTTAAGAGGAAGTTATGCCGACACCTTTCGTACCGAACCGCCTCTCTCAGGGAAAAGTTGGGAAAATCTACTGGATAGCACCAGCTCATTTAAAAGTTTTACGGTAGCAAGTCAATCATGGCAAAATACAGACTTCGGCTCACCAGGATTCCTCCACAGCGGCATTCAACTCCCCTTTTTACATGATGCAGCACTTACTCAAATATACCTGGACACCTCCGACCACAACAACCCATTTTTCGAAATAACTATTGAAAACAAGGGTATCAACCCAATTCCAGAAGTACAACTCTCTGTTAATCTCGATGAAAACTGGGATAAAAGACCCGAACGAAAATTGGATGAAGTCACTGTTTCTCTAAAAAATACTTCACTGGTGACCTATCACTGGCCAATTCCAAAGGAAACAAATGGTGTCTATGTTTTTTCTACGGAAAAAGATGAAAACCCTACAAACAATACGATGGACCTCTTTTACCCTCTTCCTGCCTCATTACAAATAACTGAGCTTTGCCCCTACCCTTCTGAAGACGCACCAGAATGGTTTGAATTGAAAAACACCAGCTCATATACCCTTAGTCTATCAAAGGTGTCTTATAATGCTATCCCCCTTACCACAAATGAACATTTTCAATTACGACCCGGAGAATATGTAATATTTACTGCTGATTCAGCATTATTCAGGAGTTTTCACAATTCATTGAAACTCAACCTCTTTGAATTGCCTTCCTGGGACGCTTTACGCAATTCCGGAGACAGCGTTGGCCTCTTTTTCGAGGGAACGGTAATTTATCATGTGTCTTATCCCTCTTTGGCAACCTCAGCGAAAGGAAGATGTCTGATTGAGGGACAAGAAGAATGGATACTTACTCCAGATACTGATTCGGATAATCAAGAAAGCTCCACACCCGGTTATGAAGCAAAAGAGATAGACCACTTTGCCTGGAAGCTTTCCGCAAAAACTTTAGATATCAGTAAGCCCCAACAATATATCAGCTTCAGTCTGGACTTTCCACCGGGAGAGACGGGAACCGTTGAAATTTTCAATTTGTCCGGTTTCTTGCTACGAAGCATCTGTAAAGATTGCATGGGGCAGAACAATATTTCCTGGTATGGTAGAGATGATAATGGCCGGTTGCTTCAGATTGGACCATACATTGCCCTGATAAAAACAAACCGAGGAACTGTCGAAAAAAAGGTGATTGTCCTGGTCAAACCTCTTTAATAGCGCTTGCCCGGCTATATTTCTAATTTCCTACTTACAGGAGTGTATACTGATCGAGTATTGAATTTATCATCTTATTTATCCGGTTAGCGATCAGGGTAACCGAATAAACAAACTGGATATCAAACCAGGCAAAGACATTATGAAAAATACCTATCAACCCTTTTATTACATGCTCTTTTTAACATTATGTTTATCTCTGATAAACGGCGAAGAGCCTTGTCGTCAAATTACTAAAGTAGATGCAGTCGTTCCGAAAGAAAATAAACTTTACTTGTTTAAGTATTCCCCTTGGTCTGTACAACTTATGAATATTTCAGAACTTAAAGAATGGCAAAAATCAGGGAACATCACAACCCAGTGGCAGTCGGTGACCAAACCCCAGGGAGCGTTTTTCCCTGTTCAGGTTTTATCAGGTCAGTCGTTTAATTTTCTGGTACTGGAGGGTAGTCAAAAACGAATCTGGCAATTTGACTCCGCACTTCAGATTTTAAGCAGCATGGACTTACCTGCTCTTATAAAAAACAATGTACCTGAAGCCTTTCAACTTTTTTGGAGCCGTGATAACCGTTTCACATTCGTAAATGTTGCTGAGGGGGGCGGCATTCAATATCATGAAACAGGAGGGAAACTCAATTTGTTTCGGAAGTTTAAACTTCCCCTTTCCTGTAAGCAATGTTACCAGGCCGATTTGCATCTTAACGTTGTTTCCCGTGAAGCTTACCCTTTCCTTTGCGAGACAGCCAGCAGTATAAAATTGTTCAACTCATATTTTTCAGAATCAAAGACTATTTCACTATCTGGCTTAACACAACCCGAAAACTCTCATAGAGAGAGCATAGTAGCAACACGCCCCTTCCTGGTGCTGGATAGCAAAAAGAAAACCGTATTAGAGTTTCTAGTTGGGGGTACCAGCTATTTTTTTAATATGCACAGTGGAACCTTTTATTGCTTATCAAAAGATTGAAACTATACATAACGCTTATATTTACTTGTCTTGCGGTCTGGTCCCGCATATATGCTGACGCGGGCTTTATCCGCTATACCCGCTGCTATGGTCCTACCCGTACCATCGCTGAGGACTCCATCAGCGGATTTGGTTTTGAGGGACGTCTAAAGGCTTATTTGAACAATAATTTGTTAATAAAAGACAGGGATTACCGTATTTCTTCAAAAGACAACAAGGGCAAATTATTGAGTCTGGCCTTTCAACCGGGACCAGAAGATTCTCTCTGTCTTGAAACACAGACCTCACCATTATTCCCCTCACCCGACATCAAACTGTATAGTCTTAATGATGTACCGATTTTGAACAATCATGATACCAACTCCGCCCGGCAAGTAAACAGAATATCCCAGCGCTTTTATCCCGGACCAGGAGACGCCTCTGCAGCTCCTCTTTATCAGTTGAATTACAGCGGTAATAAATCAATAATGGTAACTATGGGAGAACAAGGCGGAATAAACCTGGAACAATCACTTCAACTGGACATCGATGGTCGATTATCCGAAAAGGTATATATCACCGGACACCTTTCTGACCAGGAAATACCCATTCAGCCAGAGGGCAACACCGCTACTCTGCGTGAAGTGGATCAAATTTTCGTAAAAATATATGGCGATGGATTCTCCTATATTTTGGGTGACTATATGCTGAACTTTGGCGAAAGCAATATCGATGAAGTCCAGGCCAAAGTTCAAGGCGTCCAGGGTCATTATGCCAGGGGCCCCTGGATAGGCAAACTCTCTCTTTCTCTATCAAGGGGAACCTATCACAACTATACCTTCAAAGGTATTTTTGGTAAACAGACAGGTTATTACCTTGAAGGCAAGAATAACAGGCAGTTTATTACCGTACTTGCCGGTACCGAAAAAATATGGCAAAACGGAATACGCCTCATCCGCGGCAAACATTATCAAATTGAATATGGTGAAGGCCGTGTTGATTTTTTAAACGAACTCATAGTAACAGGGGAACACCTGTTTACCGTAGAATTTCAATATACCGATAAAGACTATCCCCGTTATCTGTATTCCGGCGAAATCGCTGATACCGCCGGGTTCCTTAAATGGTCGTTACGCACCATAGCAGAAAGAGATATCAAGTCACATCCTGATGCTTTTACCCTGTCTGACAAAGATATTGATTATCTGGAAACCATTGGTGATGATTCGTTAAAGTCACGAACCACCGGTCTTGCTCAGTCTTTTGACGAAGAAAACTGGGAACCAGGACTGTACTATGTTTCTCCACAGTCCGAAGCTTATTATATCTATGCAGATAGTACGCATTTTGATTCATTACAACAAACAGGAGTTACCCTGCACATGGTTACGTTTTCCCCATATCCTGGAGGTAACTACTCACAGACCCCTTCCGGACATTATGAATATACTCCTGGGAGTGGTTCCTTCCATCCCGGTTTTAACATAAGCCTTCCCAAATCACGTTCCCACTATGCACTCAACCTTACCCTGGGATCTGATTCCAAAGTAAGCCGTGGTCACACGTCTTCTGCCACTTTTATGTTTTCACAATTAGACAAAAATCTCTTCTCTCCAAAAACCGACGATGATAACAACGGTCATGCCTTTCATTATAATGGGATACAAAGTATAGGTAAACCCATAAATGAATCAGGATATAGCAGAGTACGTCTGAAGTATGTTAACGACTATAAAAGTCGCGATTACGAGTCTTTTAAACAGGTGGTAGAGTCTTATGCTTTCCATGATACCTGGAACCTGCCTGCAAGCCTTTCTTATCGGGATTTTTTTGCACACCGGGTAACCCTTGAAGATGAACCCTATACCAATACCCTTGTTGGAGCAGAATACGGAAAAGCGATGTCAGGACTTAAAACAAATAGCCAAGGACAGGCAAGTGCTGAACGGATTAAGGGATTTACGGTCCTGGGCAATGAAACAAAGCGTGCAAGCTATTATACCGAAGCAAAATTTTCAGATTTAGAAGCAGGAGAAGCCGAAACAAGGAAAAATTATAAAACCGGAATATCCGCAACCTACCAACTTCCACTGGTAACTCCTGAGGCCAATTATGAGCAGGACGAATGGCTGACTAACCCAAGTGGCAACGCAGGTCTCATGAGCTTCAAGAAAAAATATCATGGTGCTCTCATTGTGCCACCCTTATTCAACCGTTTAAAAACAAGAACTGATGTCAGATATTTGTCTTGGGAATCCAATTTTTCGGGACAAGCAACTACCTATCATGATTCATTACAATCCTGGGAACTTTCCCAACAAATAGAATTATTTAACCTCGGTGTATGGCAATCAGAAATCTTTTATTCCTGGCAACAATATCAGGAACGGTCCGAAATACTTTCAGATTACACTGAAAACACCTTTACCTTAATTGAATTCAACAACCGCCTGCAAGATTATAAAAAAGGATATACCTTTAATACGGGCTACCGCATAAACCGTACCCTGGACATTCCCCTCATTAAAAGGTATGAACAAGTAAGTGAGGGCACGGGTAGCTATTCTTGTGAGGAAATCACCACAAGCAGGGGCCCGTCACTAAACTGTATTGAAAGCGAAACGGGAAATTACATCCCTATGGGTCTTATGAGGGACACCCTCAGTACCGGGATCTTTTTACAAGATCTTGACTGGACAGGTAACCTAAACCTGTCTCCACGACGGTTTCCTTTTAAGGTAACGGGTATCCTGGCAGACCTTGATTTTGCCTTTCTGTTTTTCTTATCCTACCAGGACAGTAGTAATACCCCTGGATTCCTCCCTTTGTTTACTGACCGGCAGATTAAAGAACAGTTAGGCGGTAAAAGCCGGTTCCAGCCTTCTCTGAGGTGGACTAGTCCCGATGACCGAAAAATCGCCTCTTTGCGGTATGAAAGAAAATTCTCCCATATATATAGCAACCCATCTTTTGACGAATTTCATTCACATGTTCAAGCTACATTTGAACACGAATTAGCTCTGGAATATTCTTATTCTTTATTTCAGTCATTCACCCTTAAAGAAAAATCTTCTGAAGCGGTCCAATTGAATGAACAGACAACATCCTTTACTTCTGGAGGAGATATTGAAAAAAAGTTTCAGGGCCACTGGCTGCTTAAACCCATTATCGATTATAGTTTTACTCAGGGAAGTATCGCCGAAGCAGAGAAATTACAGTTACATACCCTCTTTCCAAGATTACGATGTGAATATGCTATATCTCTGAGTGGTCAGGCGTTTTTAGAATATGGTATACATTCGCTGTGGGGAGATGGAAACCTCAATGTATACAACCGTATTGGCGGTTTTAGCCGAGGGTATACCCATCGCCTGCAGGCCGCTGTTGATTACCGTATCGGACAATATATTTACTGTACGGGTAATTATCTCCTGCGCTTTGAACAGGACACCGGAGATTTTTTTCAAAAATTTACCACTGAAGTAAGGGCTGTATTCTAATGCGTGTCTTCTGTATTATTGTACTGTTTTTAGGGACTATTTTCTTATGGGCCGACCAGGAACCTGTGTTACAGGCAGATTCTCTCCTTATCCATAGCATACAGGAAGGCTATTTAGGAGCTGAATTTAAAAATAGTAACTTGATTCAAGGGGTACCCTACCGGCTTGAAGCAGTAGAAATTATTGATATCCAATCCCGGCTGCCGGAGCCTCTCATATTCGCTAACTACACCGGAAAACCAGCTTCTTTAAAATATGTGCAAGAAATTATTCATTCAACCCGTGATTTTTTTCTCCAGAGGGGATTTCCTTTTGCTGTTATCAGCCCTGAACTGGTAGAAGCGAAGTCAAACTCATTTGGAGTTAAACAGGTTAAACTTGTCTTACGAGTTACTTGTGGCAGTGGATATAAACTGGGCGCCCTACAGTTTTATGGAACAAAAACCAGGAACCATGTGTTGTCAAGGATGAGTCTACTCACTACCGGAGAAACCTACAATGAAAAGAGACTGGAACTGTCCAGGAAAAAACTGGCCCGTTCAGGATATTTCCGCTCTGTTGAATGGATTAGGTTGTCACGGGACTCGGCGCGTAACCTGTTGTACCCTGCCTTTACACTGGAAGACTTAAAAGCAAACAGTATTAGTGGCCTATTGGGTTATAATTCTGAAGATCGGCAGAAGGGCTTTACCGGCTTTCTCGATATATTACTCAATAACATCATGGGAACTGCCCGTGATTTTAGTTTTCACTTCCTCAGTAACGAAAAAGAAAAACAGGCGGAATTAGATTATAAAGAGCCATGGTTGTGGCACCTCCCCTTCGGTGGTGGATTTCGCTTTTCGCTCAGCCTGGAAGACAGCATATATAATGAAACCGAATGGGGCGTAACCCTGTTCCAGGATATGGGATTCTATTCAAAATACCTTCTCTCCTTCTCTTTTCAGGATAATGAAATGTACCAGAAAACAGGAAATGGCATCACAATTCGCAAATCCTCAGCAGCGATGACAGGTATTGAACTCTTAGTTGACTGGCGCAACGCCTTCCCCTTCACTGAAAGTGGCGGAAAAGCCCGGATTGGATTGAATGGTATCCGAAGGAGCAATTCAGATACAAACACTTATCTCATACAACATCAGAGTGAAGTAGATTACTGGATTCCACTACCGGGACGATTCATACTACACCAGAAACTAACCCAGGCCGCAGTCTGGCCCCTGGGTGCAGCAATAGGTAACCGCGGAAACCTTTTCCAGACTGGCGGAACCAATTCTATCAGAGGCTTTCGTGAACATGCATTTCTTACCAATATTTATTTCTATGGAAATTTTGAGTTACAATACCTCCTGTCAAATGCCAATAGAGTGATGCTCTTTATTGATCCCGCATTAATAAACCGACTCAAAGACCGTATCCACTGGCAAAGAGTGGCTGGCTATGGACTTTGGACAGAGCTTGGGAACAAAGATTGGGTATTTGGGATTGGGTACGCTTTAAGTAGTGAGCGCAAACTAAGTGAAGGACTTTTACATGTAAAGGTAATTAATCAGTTTTAAGCATCCTAAAAATCTAAATTTACCCTATGGACTATTTACTAAAACACAAAACGCTGTTACAAATATTTAAACGACTCGGTCTAAAACATCCCTCACAGCGTCTCATAATTTTTGCCTTTCGCTCTTTTGTACCCAAAGGCGTATGTAAAGCCTGGCAAGCACAATGCAGTATAAAACCAGCAAAACTGAATTACACTCATATGCGTTGTACGGTGGGTATCTGGGATCAGGAGCGAGGCCGCATATTTATCGCTCCTGGTTCGACCGTTCCCCATAAAACTCAGGCTGAATCCAGCGCTCTGAAAAACGGTAAAGGAGCCAATCAACTCGAACCGGGGTTTTATCAAGACTATCAAAAAGGGTTTCATCTCGAAGGCAGCGCACGTGGTCACCAGGCGCTTAGGCAAACAAAGCCTCAGTTTATACGGCGAACCGAAATAGGCATTCCCTACACTACTCATGACCGGCTTCTTTTCTCAAATCCCCATGATAATCTGCATTGCGCCTGGAACCTTTCGCCCGATACCCCCGGGTTTTCCAGTGCCGGTTGTATTGTCGTAGCCGGGCAACCCCATCTCCCTTCAGAGGCTTCCTCCGGCCCTAATCGAGGGCATTGGAAGACTTTTCATGAATATCTCTACCAGACCAAACAAAACCGTTTTGATTTATTGTTACTTGATGCGCCACTCCTAAAAGGTCTCTTGATTCAAAATGCACATCGACCTTTGGTTTGTTATGGTTCAAAGGGCAAAGCAGTTAAAGAAATTCAAAAAAAACTAATCGCTCTGGAATGCTATTCCGGACCGGTGAACAGCCATATGGACACTCGTTGTTACCGGGCGTGGAATACATCAGGATTTATAACCTAACAAACTACGGTCTTGGAAGCCCGTCCGGGGATTTCCTGAACATAGCGTGGCAGCAAATATCCGGGAAGAGACTTTCGCATCTCTTTATATAATGATTTGCCTCTTTCTAAGGGCGTTTCAAAATGACTCGTGCCGGCAACCCGGTCTAACTGATGTAAATAATAGGGAACTACTCTCTTATGAAAAAGAGCATGAGCCAAACTCAACTGTACCGAAAGACTGTCATTTACGCCCTTTAATAAAACGGATTGATTTAAAAGTGTGATACCTGCTTCTGCCAGTCTTTCAAGAACAATGCCACTGAGGCCGGTTAGTTCGGCTGGATGATTA
>JADFYW010000063.1:22087-24490 GCA_015232855.1 Fibrobacteria bacterium | reverse complement strand
TAACAGTCCATTTTTTTTTTTTTTTAGCGCAGAACAGAGAGGAAACCTGTTAATAAGAATTGACGAAAAAGGTTCTCTTCACATGTCTCATAATGATGTGACTAAACGGGGCGGATTTGGTTTGGCTACACCTGCCGGCAGTGCGCAGCTTAACACCTGGCAGCATTTTGCATTTACCTGGGATGGTACAGAGGGCAGCCTGTATAAAAATGGACAAAAACTGGCTTTCGGCTCACCTGACCCCGGTGCATACAGCTTTTTCAGACTTTACGGCTTTCGGCCTTTGCGTCTTGCTCTGCAATCATATAATGCTGAGTTTTTCAAGGGCTGTGTAGACGATTTGCATATAATGAGCCGTGCCCAATCGGAAGAAGAAATTGTTTCGGCCTATTATTCCGGGATGTACCGCGTTTCCACTGATGGCGGCGAGACCTGGACAAAATGGGAAAAACTTGAGACGAGCGCAGCGGATGGTACCAAAGAACCGGTATCGGTGTCTGTAAGTGGTGTATCACTTCCGGCAGCTGCAGATTCTATGAACCGGGTAGAGTTTACGGCAAGGGACATTTATGGTAATACTGCTGTACAGCAGTATACCCTGCTTGGTAATGATGCTGTCCCGGTCATAACCGAACCGAAGTTTAAAGGAAACATTACTCTGCAGCCCAACCCGTTTGTTCAGAATATTACTATGGAATTTGAGACATTTACACAACAGAGGGTAAAAGTCGAAGTGTTCGGACTTAATGGTAAAAAGGTAAAGACTCTGGTCTCAGGTCTTCTGCCTGCTGATAAGCATAGTATCAGCTGGGATGGAAACAGTGACTATAATATGCCGCTGGATGCGGGACAATATTTTGCCAGTGTTAAAATCGGTGAAAGTTTAATGGTAAAAAGAATTATAAAGCTGAATTGAACAGAATGCATGTGGAATATGGATTATGTTCAATGAAACTTATGCCCTCTGGGTATAAAGTTGGATTGAAAATGGTGATAACAGACTGTGGTGAGGCGTGAGGAATAAAGAGAAAATGAAAAATCAATTTTTGATTATCCTTGGGGTAATACTAACTGCTTCGCTGTTTGCCGGTGTTCCCACCGACAAAATGATGTTGATGGATGTTCACCGTAGCAGTATGCTTTCGGGGAAGTATTTGCCCAGTAACACCTGTTTTTCATATGACGAACTGAATGATGTGGGAATTAATGCCATTCTGATCCGGGATTTTGATAACAAGGGGTATACCAAATGGGAGTATGTGAATGAGGCCCATGAGCATGGGTTCTGGGTGGCCGGTTTTCCACTTATTACGGTTTCCTTAGATTTTTTTAAAACGGATGCTGTGGGGCTGGCTCTTTCCGGTGTGGATTTTATGCAGCTGGATGTGTCCCATAAATGGGGTAGCTGTAGCCCGGAAGATTTGACAGGCTGGTCATTTAAGGAAAATGACTATAAGCAGGTGAAAGCAGCAGTGGCAGCGGTGGCTGATAATATCCCCATTATTCCAACGGATGTAAACTGCAACCATATATTTTTTAACTGGAGTTCTCTGGATGGTATTTTTAACGAGATTTATGCCGACAATTGGTACGATAACTATTTGCCATCCATGATAAATTATAAAAAAAATAATCCATCGAAATTTGTAGGAAATTGGATTTGGTTGCTTACTTACGTTGACGATTACCAGGGTGGGGAATCACCGATTATCTCTGATGAAAAATTTGAATTCTGGACCAGAGAGACATACAACAAACTGGATAATGTCAGTTTTTTTATTTTTAATCAGAAGGCAAACGGTACCAGTAATAAAGATAATGGTGTGGGTTGGGATACCAAGGGACCTATTCTTAAAAAGATTACCGGTGGTGGTAAGCCAATGGCAGAGTGGCAGAATTTTACCCAGTCTTCAGAAATGACGGGAGCACCGGATCTTTCGGTGCAGGTGCGTCATTCAAAATACGGCATGGATACCTCTACCGTTCAGTGTTTTTATTCCGTTGAGCAAAATAAATATGAAAATACCAAGTGGGTACGTCATCTCGGGGTTACCGTAACAGCGCCGGGTGGTATCAATGACTGGATTACGATTAAAGCAAATCGTGTCCCGGTGGATACGGTTGCAACGGGTTCTGATTGGATCGGTTCGCGTATACGTTTTAAAATAAAGGACCGGTATGCGGGTAATGGTTTACGGAGTGCCCGGTATCTCAGGAAAGACTATCCGGTGAGTATAAAAGAGCTTGGCTGGACCGAATTAAATATTGGTTCTACAGATACCGTCACATCGAGTAGCCCCGACTTGCTACGGCATAGTATTGCGATGCCGAGAGGGGCGTATCGAGATGCCACCATAAAGGTTAAAAACTCGACGGGACTGGATCCTTCAACTGTCTTGTGTG
>JADFYW010000063.1:0-22077 GCA_015232855.1 Fibrobacteria bacterium | reverse complement strand
GCCGAGAGGGGCGTATCGAGATGCCACCATAAAGGTTAAAAACTCGACGGGACTGGATCCTTCAACTGTCTTGTGTGAGTATTCTACTGACAGGGGACTTACCTGGCAGGAACATACAGCGGAGTGTACCGGAACAAGCGGTACCAGGGATGTTGAGACGGTAACCGTACAGGACATACCTTTTGTATCTGCTCAGGCAGGTAACAATCTGGTGCGCTTTAGCATAAAAAATACATCAGGGAAGGTAATAAACAGTGCAGAATATCCGGTTATGGGTGGGCATAAACCAAAGATTGAAGGGTTAAAAATTACCCGCAGCGGTGATAATGTCGATATGCAGCTTACCCTTCGGGATGAGGATGGACTGAGAATAGGTTCAGCGGCTGCAGCAGCAGACCTTACTTCCATTTCTTTGTATGCAATGGACGGGAACGGTGCAGATGCTGAGGGACGTAATAATGCTGCTCGGTTTGTAAATGGGGGAGCTATAAAAGAAGTTGATACCTGGAAATCTTTAGGTGGTAAAGAACAGGCGACCTGTTTTGACGGCAGTAATGATTACGCACAGATGGGTGATTTCACCCTGGGGCGTACTCAGGCACTTACTATCTCAGGATGGGTATATGCGGAAAATAATCATGCTTTCATTGCAGCGGGGAACCCGGCTGAACGCGGGAACCTCATGATTAAAGTTGCTGCAAACGGGGTACTCTCTTTGGCTCATAATGATGTTACCAATCGCGGAGGTTTTGGTCTTGCAACCCCTGCAGGCAGTATGAAACTTAACGCCTGGCAGCACTTTGCTTTTACTTATGATGGGGATGAGGGGCATCTTTATGTGAATGGGCAGAAACTGGCTTCCGGCAAACCGAATCCCGGCGCCTGGAGTTTTTTCCGGTTGTATGGGTTTCGGCCTCTTCGTCTTGCAGTGCCCTCTTATGATGCAACCTTTTTCAAAGGTTGTGTGGATGATCTGCATATCCTAAGTCGTGCGCTATCTGAAGAAGAAATTGCTTCGACCTATTATTCAGGGATGTACCGGGTTTCAACAGACGGAGGTTTAAACTGGACCGCATGGGAAAAACTTGAGTTAAGTGCAGCAGATGGAACCAAGGAGCCTGTGGAAGTTTCTGTAAGCGGTGTTCCACTTCCGCCTGCTGCTGACTCTATGAACAGAATAGAGTTTACTGCTCGTGATATCTATGGGAATACCTCAGTTCAGCAGTATATATTACTTGCAGATGGTACTGTTTCGGTTGCTAAGGATGTGGTATCGTTTGGTAAATTGAGCTTTTCGTCTAATCCGTTTTATGATAAAACAGCTATGAGTTTTACTTTAGGTGAATCTCAATTTGTAGAGGTAAAGATTTTGGAAATTAATGGAAAAATGGTTAAGTCTTTGTTTACAGGCATTCTTTCTGCGGGTAAGCAATTGCTCTACTGGGATGGAACGGATAATTTTGGCAGCCAATTAAGTGGTGGCCAGTATTTTGTCAGGATGAAGATTGGGAACAGGGTTGAAGTTAAAAAAATCCTGAAGTTACGTTAAATTTAATAGATGAAAGGATTTTATTAGTTGATGTTCACAATTGAGTGATATTAATATGTACAACGAATATGTCATTGCCCGGCTTGACCGGGCAATCCAGCGCACAAAGTGCGCAAAATAATAGCCGAAAAGCTTCTATTTTGCGTATTAACATACGCTGGATTCCCCGGTCAAACCGGGGAATGACGGTCTTAGGCTTATCATTCATGCTTATGACACAGACTGTTGACCTACCCAAGGATAATATATGTGAAATATTAAAACAAGTTCAGTACCAATTTTGAACAATATCTAACTATGAATTTCAATTTAAAAACGGATACAACATGAAAAAAAACATGAATAAAAATGCGCGAAAGATATTATTCCTTTTCATACTACTAAGTCTTAATTCCTTTGCTGCGGTGCAGGCAACCTATTTTGTTTCTCCATTGGGAGATGATGATAATCCGGGGACGCAGGAAAAGCCCTTTCGTTCACTTCATAAGGCCCGCGACATCATCCGGACGTTGAATAAATCCATGTCAGGAAATATTGTGGTTAATTTACGGGGTGGTTTACATCAGCTTGATTCTACGGTTACGCTTTCTTCCGATGATGGCGGATTTAACGGAAATAATATTATTTACCAGGCTTTTGAAAATGAAAATCCTGTAGTAAGTGGGGGTATTAAAATTTCGGACTGGGTGGTACATGATTCAGCGAAAAATATCTATTCTGCCAAAGTGGATACGTTTATTGATACCCGGCATTTATATGTAAATGGAAACCGGGCCGTTCGTGCAAGGACAGAAAATGCTGCGGGGTGGACTGAAACTGCATCCGGATACAGTGCTCCTTCCTGGGTACAGTCACTTAAAAATATCACTTCTGTAGAAGTGGTGTCCTTCAAGGCATGGAAATGTCACCGGGGGCCTATTGCTTCTGTTTCGGGGAATTCAGTAAATATGGCGCAGCCGTATTGGCAAAATGTACACTGGCAATATGATGCACCGCCGGTATGGATAGAAAATGCGTATGAATTTCTGGATAAAGAAGGTGAATGGTATTTAGATCGTTCTGATGGTATGTTGTATTATAAACCGTTGGCAAATGAAACTATGGATGATGCGGAAGTATTCCTTCCCACATTAGAATTGCTGTTAAAAGGAAAAGGGGTGAGCAACGTGCATTTTAAGGGGCTTACCTTTGCCCATGCTACCTGGCTGGAACCAAGTACTCCCATAGGGTTTGCCTGTATGCAGGCAGAAGCGGTGTTTACCGGCCCCAATTATCAACATCGGCAAATACCCGGGAACCTTATTTTTAATTATTGTACCAATCTGGTTTTTGAAAAAAATACTTTTAAACATCTCGGCGTGAACGGCTTGCAGTTGGGGATGGGGTGTAAATATAATAGAATATATGATAATGAATTCCGGGATATTTCTTCGAGCGCTATTTCTTTGGGTGGGCTTTGGCTGCTGACTAATGCTCCTGCGGATTCTGCATATGCAGATAGTAATGTCATAGACAATAATCTGGTAACCGATGCTGCGGTAGAATATTATGGCAGTACCGGGATTTTTGTGGGGAATACGAAACACACAACTATCACCCATAATGAAGTGCGAAACCTCCCATACTCAGGCATTTCTGCAGGGTGGGGCTGGAGTAATCAGCTAAATGCAGGAGAAGGAAATGAAATAGCCTATAATGCCGTATATAATGTGATGAATGTACTTTTGGATGGCGGCTGCATCTATACGTTGAGTAATCAGCCCGGCGCCAATGTTCACCATAATGTGGTAATGAACCAGAAAAACCCTTATGGGGGACTTTATCCTGATGAGGGTTCCAGTAATATGCGCTGGCACCATAATGTGGTATTGAATACCTATAGGTGGCTGCATATCCACACCGGATCTATTTCAAATAATGCCGTTGACAGTAATTATTACAATACCCCCATAAGCATGCAAAATGGTACTAATATAACCATGAAAGATAATCTGGATGTTTCCGCTGGAAATTTTCCCACTGAGGCATTATCTATTATTAATAATGCGGGGCGAAAAGGACATTCTTTTATTAAAAATCTGGCCTGGTTACGACCCGCTTCCTATTCCAGTGTATACTCTGCAGACTATGCCGGCAATAAAGGTAATGATGAAAATACATCAACAATGTGGGCCTCAGATGGTACGGAAACAAATCCCTGGTACCAGGTTGAGCTTGATAGTAGTTATACTATTGGAAAAATAGAACTTGTTGCAAGAACTGATGCAGACCAGCCGGGGGCACGAACGAATTTTGAAATTTGGGCCTCAGAGGCAAGTGATTTTGCTGACTATTCGATATTGGCATCGAAAAAAGGAGACGCTTTTCCTCACGGAAGTACCTGGTTTGCCGAAGTGGATGACAGCAGCAGTTACCGCTATATCAGGGTGCAACGGATTAATGATAAAGGGCATTTAAATTTTGCAGAATTAAGGGTTTTTGCTGCAGAAAAAGAAATACCGGTTATAGTGAAATCAAATAATGCTGTACGGCCTTATGGAATGTTCTTTAACAGGGAATCCGGTTTATTGAACTTTACCGGTTTATCTGGTTTTTTGTCGATTGATATATACGATATCCAGGGTAGATTATGTATTCGCTCAACAGAGTCCAGGTTGGATGTCAGGTCTTTTAATAAAGGCATATATTTAGTGCATATTAATGGTACAAGTAAGTATAAATCGCGATTTTTTGTAAAATGGTAAATTCTATTGAGTATCAAGATGATGTTAAATCGTTTCTGTTATGGGATGGTTTTACTACTGAAGGGAACAGGGCGGACCCTGGACTGTATTTTGTCAGGTTAAAAGTTGGGCAGAATGTAATGACTAAGCGGATTTTAAAGTTGAAATAAGTGAACGTATTTTGGTAAAAATGAGTGGCGTCATCAGTAGCTTTATGAGAAGTTGTTTTAATTAGGAATAGAATTATGCTCGATAATTATATGAAAATATTATTTTGGTTTTTACTGGGATTGATTGTTGCCAATGCTCAACAACTCGATTCAAACTGTGTTGTAAGCAGTACCCCTTTGTCACAAGATAGGCCTTTGCTGGATGAATTTCGAAAATTGTATCCGGACCAAAGAATTCAAACATGGGGTCCTTCAAATTATGGTAGTATTATTAATACTATCCCGAGAGACTCTTCTGTAAAAAATGTTAATATGAGGGTACTCCCAATCTGGGGTAATGAATCTATCGATTGGAGTAGAGGTGGTGTTACCCTTGCTAACGTACAACACGGGTTACAAAAATCCTTCAGGGAAGCAAAAAAGCTGGTTCCTGCTGGAGGAGTAATTCTTGCCCAAGGCCCACCGATTGTTAATATAAACAGTTTTGGCACCAAAACTTGCAGATATAAAAGAGGGGTGGCAGGAAAGGCCTGGGCCTGGAACAGTCTGAAGTACAAAGAGCAAAACAGTGTATACGAAATTGTCTATTTTTATTTTGGTTATTTAGATTTTAATTTGAGGATAAACGGTAGATATTATTGTTCCTGGGATGGCGAGATATATCTCGTCGCAAACCGTTCCGCCCGTGTAGATACCAGTTGTACTCTTCCTTCAAAACCCTTTACGTATCAGGTTATCAAAGGCAACCTGGATAATTAAATGTTTGGAAATTAATAATTGAAAAAGACTTGGGTGCGGCTCTTTTAAAACAGTGAAAAATTTGAACAAATCAGTCCACACATATGTCTTTGTCCTGCTTGGCAATCTATCCTGGTTTTGATAAATTTTTTTTCAACATTAATACTAAAACAAGTAGCCATTGCAAACCAAATTTGAACTGGATTACGAATACCAGTTTATATAACTCGGGATGGATTACCCCGTCAAGCGGGGTAATGACATTCTAAGTGTGTTTTTCTTTCATTTTCTATTCCTAAAAGTTGTTTCAAAAGAGCTGCACCCAAAAGACTTTGAAAAATAGTGGATATTTTCTTTCAAGTAAAGGCATGGTGAGTAATACCCGGTTTTCTTTAGTAGAACTGGTGAAAAATACTTCATCACTATTTTTCAAAATTAAATGGTGGGATTCACAAAAACCGGTATGTTTCTGGTATAGTAACGCTTGTTCTTTGACTGTATTATGGCTTAATATAAAAGTGAAGTATTAATGCATCAGGTTCGCTGGCATTTACACATAATAATGTAACAACTCGTGGAGGTTTTAATCTTAATACTCCTGGGGGGATTGCATCGCTTAACATCTAATGTAAATAACTTCACTGGACATTTTTCTTTGACGCCTGACCCGTTTTTTCACACTACAGCCATTACCTTTGATTTAGCTGTACCGCAGCAGGCGGGAGGGCAGGCAACTGATGACTTTACCATTTATATCTTAAATAATACCTTCAAGGCCCAGCGCCAGTGCTTTTCGCCTACCAGCATTTCCTGGCGGGCCGTTTTGGTCACTACATTGGAATTCAGGAAGATATGGTCCCGGCCAATCATGCCGATAACATTGACGCAGTCAAATACGTTCTTACTAAAATAAAGGGACCACTTGAAAGGAGATAATTCTGCAGGGTAATTATTTACAGTATCTATTTTCATGTCTTGATATTCATATTCAGGAAGCGGGGAGGGTTCCCGTTGTTTTTCTCTTGGACGTAGAGAATTCGGGTACATTTCATTAAATTTGAAGTATTCAAATTCAAACGCCAGCACGTCAAGAATCCGAAATGCGGGAAGGTTAATGCCAAACATCATCGGGACCCTGTCAAAGAGGTCTGCATATGGAGTTAAAGAATCAGTTGGATTATTTTTGTGGATAGGAATGTAAAAATCCGAATAATTCTTGGTGCCGAGTACTGCGGCTTCAGCATAGATTTTTAAATCGTTTTCGCCGAATATCTCAGGCTCACCCATTAGTTTCCTTAGATCAAAGGTAGCGCGGCCCATAAGTTTTGTTCCATGAAAAGGAATGTATTCCGCTTTACCGATAATAGTGTCTTGCTGGAGAGTAATTATAGTATCGGTGCCAGGCGTAATGTACATGTTTTCGCCGTACAGTTCAGGTTCCGAAAGAGGAATACTGTCCATAATGCCCTTTTCCATTGAAAAGAGTCTGCTGAAACTGACTCCGCCGCCAATCTGCAAAAAGCTGGTTATATCAAATGAACCAATCCAGGAGAGGCTGAGATCTTTTTCCGGAACAGTTTGTTTCTCGCTGGTAAGCCAGAGGTCCATGTTTAAACGATTATTGAAAAAATGACCCGAAACCCGGGCTCCCAAAAGATGGGCCGCCGGCCAGTCGAAATGATTAATGATGGCAGGCGCGTATATTTCGCTGCGGAACAGGTATTCTCCCAGGTTACGCACTTCAGAGTTATATTTATAGGGAGAAATGCCAAGGGCAACTTCTAAAAAGGGGGTTTCCGGATCTCCGAAATAATGGACAGCATCTGCCTGATATATCAAGAGCTGATAAGAATGCTGGAAGGTCTCGAAGTCGTTTTGCCGGCTCTGAGGAAAAGAATGGGCAAGTTTGATTTCACTGTTTAGAGAGACTTTTGTGCGGTCATTGACCAGGGCAAAAAACCCGTAACCCATGGCCGTTTCCTGATCCCAAACGTGATCAACAGGCTCGGGATTCATATTTGATTCGGGACTTCTGTATACGCCTTTCATTATTTGGCCGAATTGAAAATATCCATAGCCCGAATGAGAAGTTTCTATATCCAATTCTTTTGAAGAGGCTGGTTTTAAAACAAAAAGCGCCAACATAAAAACAACTGTAAGATAATTTTTCATCATTTAATATCCTCCGTAGAAAGAGTTCTTTTTAACTTCAAATTGCATGACTTCGAATAAAAACGAACATATGTGCTTTGAGTGTTCATTGGTTCAAATATATCAGGAATATGACAAATGTCAAGTTAAAATGTAAAGAAAAGGCTCATTTCTGGTCCTTCGAATGGAGTTTTTTTGCGGCTGGTAAAGGACTTTGTTTGTTTGAAAATGAACATATGTTCTTTATGTGTGCATTAGTTCGATTTTTTGTGGTTATAAGATGATTATCCGGTTAATATACAATTCAAGAGGTGCTTATACCCGTTTTTTTTTGAGAACTTTGGAGAAAAGATGGCTTTTTTTAGACGTTTTTAGCGGTTTTTTGAATTTATTCACCTGATTGTTCATAAGTTCAAATTTAGTCAAAAGAGCAGCAAAACGGGTTATGGTTCATATGATGGGGACTGATTATCAGCAGGATTAAAAATTCCCATTGCATTTTATGCATATTCGAATACTTTTATTACAAGAGTCAGTCTTATCTAAAAAAACATTCATAAACCGGAGAAAACCTGATGACAAAAAAAATACTGTTCAGCTTAATATTCTTCTTTGTTTTCACATTTGTTCAAGGTGGGCCCGGAGATCCGGAAGATCCCCTTGATAGGCCACAGGGTATGGATAAACCGAGGGTACTTATCAGTACAGATATCGGTGGCGGTGATGAAGATGACATGCAGACTTTCGTACGTTACCTTATGTATAGCGACATGTTTGAGACTGAAGGACTTGTTGCTTCACCTCCTCAGGCAGGTAGAAAAGCAGATTTACTGAAAATTGTTGACCTCTATGAACAGGATTATGCACATCTGAAAACATGGAGCTGGTTTCTTCATCCTGATTCCTTAAGGGCTGTTACCAAACAGGGAGCAACAGGCGTGGGGGCTCCTGCTTCCGGGCAAAATACAGAAGGTTCTGATTTAATAGTAGCACGAGGAAAGGTAGACGATCCCAGACCTTTATGGATTCTTGTATGGGGAAGTATCACCGATGTTGCGCAGGCTTTGTATGATGCTCCGGAAATTAAGGAGAATATTCGGGTATACACCATCGGATCCTGGAATACCCGGCAAGACCAGGCTGCACATAAATATGTACAGGATGTGCATAAGAGTGACCTCTGGTGGATTGAAAATGATGTTTCTTTCAGGGGTATGTATCAGGAAGGGAATCTAAGTGGTACCTATAATAATGTGACTTATTCCAATAATATTATCGGACCTTACGGGGCCCTTGGAAATTTTTACAAGAGTTTGAAAAGCGGTTCCCTGAAAGAAGGGGATTCGCCTTCAATACTCTATCTGCTGGGTCATCTTCTCGGACATCCGGGTGATCCTGATGATCCCACACAGGAACACTGGGGCGGCCAATTTGTTAAAGTTGGTGATATGCACTATGATGACCTTACAGATGAATTTGCCAGTGATGCGGTCAGGTCCAAAATGACAGTGGCCAAGTGGCGGGAACAGTTTGCTGACCATTTTGCAAATCGTATTAAATGGACTACAAAAGATAATCCTGTGCCCTTACCCGTTATCAAACCCGATACCTGTTATATATCACCCGGTGAAACAGCTCCCGATTCCTGTGATGTAACAATAACACCGGTTAATCGTATTGGAAAAAATGCGAATAATAACAGGGATATGAAATTCTTCAGAGAACATTTCGGCTTCATATTTTCTAAACATGGGAAACACTACGATTTTAAGGGACGTAGAGTACCGTTAGATGGCAAAAGGTCTCCATCGATTGAATAGCTTTATATTTATGAGTATGAGAATCGCGACTGAGTTCGTCACTTCGAGTAGGTTCCCGCTTTCGGGAACCGTATCGAGAAGACAACAAAGGAGCTGTATAAATATAGAAAAAAACTTTTAATCTCTTGTCTAAATTAATGAGGTCTTTTATGAAGTAGCTCACATTAAATGTCATCACCCGGCTTGACCGGGTGATCCATCCGGATTTGTACAACTTGAGATGGATTGCCCGGTCAAGCCGTGCAATGACATTTTCGCCAGGCTATTAAATATGCCCAGGTTGAACAAGTTAGAATATTATTTGTTCTGCGGTGATAACTGTAGCGGCGGCTGACATCTTGATAGAGTTTTGCAAGCCCAATCGATATGGAATAATGGCTGTACTCTAAAAAGGGTGATGCCAGTAAACTGACATTAATAAAAAAACTAATCATCAAGTACTCTAAGGGGGATTACAATAGTGAAAAATTTCAACAAAAAAACAATACGCACATTTTTTGCTTTAATGTTAGCAGTTCTGCTCGTCACTATGGGAAATACTGCTGCAGCAGCAACCAAAATAATGTGTCTTGGAAATTCAATTTCTGAAGGCAGCAATACTTCTAATACTTACCGTTCACACCTTTATTTCACACTGGTAAATGCCGGATATGAGGTGGATTTTGTAGGAGATAACAGCGGGACTTGTGGTAACAGAAATGCAGGGGAAAGTGATGGCTGGGACGATGACCATAACTGTTATTATAGTGCCAGAGCAGCAGAGATATTGAGCGGGGATATGCCGGTCAACAGCTGCAGTCCTGCCGGAGATGGTAATATTCATGACTGGGCGCCAAAATACCAGGCAGATATCGCTATCATTCATCTTGGTACTAATGATTGCCGTGGAGGTGCGAGCCCGGAAAATATTCAAGGAAGCCTTGAAGGCATCATTGCAGAATTGAGGAAGGCTGTTCCCGGAGTTAAAATTATAGTTTCAAAAATTATCACTTCTCGAAAGAGTGATGTAAATGTCAGAGTTGAAGCTTTTAATAACAGTCTCACTAATTGGGTTTCTACAGTAACTACCAATTCTTCACCGGTAGTTTTGATTGATCAGCAAGAGGGTTGGAATACCACCAGTCACCTTAAAGATGATTATCATCCTAATGAAGCAGGTGCTAAAATTATGGCAGACAAATATTATCCTGCGGTAAAAGACTTTCTCGACGGTTCATCACCTGAGCCAGTTGAACCCGGTCCTTTAACGATTGGAGCGGTAAAAAGTCTTGAGAGTGGTAAACAACCTTTCTGTGCTTTAGGCAAAGATTTAAGTCTTCATATCGTATATCAGTCCTCCGGTATCAAATATATGAAAGTATCTCCGGAAGGTGAAATTTCTGATAAGTATACGGTTTCTTCTACAGATGGTGACAATCCCTGGTTGGCAGTTGATTATAAAGGGGATATACATGTAGTATGGGATACGTATACTAAATCACATTACCGAAAAAAAGAAAGCGGCAGCTGGAAGTCAGTTGTAGATTTGCCCCAGCCACGTACCGACCGGCATTGGATGCCTCAGGTAGCAGTGGATTCAAATGGAGTGGCACATTGGAGTTTATGGGCGATTCATAATGCTTCCAATAATAAAGAGAACGCTTCCTATTATGGTATCATTGAGGGAAATGCTGCTGTTGAGATTTACGGACCTGCCGGTGCTCATCGTCCGCCAACTGTTATAGGGACGGATGATATTAATGGTGGGGATGGTAAAGTTCATTACGTTGCCGGCGGTAATCTGGAGACTGGAGAATTTGTTAATAAAGAAGCTCAAAATAAATCAACCTTACCAATAGTAGCAGCAATGGATGCAGAAGGGCTGCATGGTGTTTGGATGGGAAAAGAGCTGGTTGTGGCGAATGCTGCAATAAAAGACCAGGCCAAGACGAAATTTTCCATTGAGATTCGCAAGTTTTCGGATAAGGCAAATCCAACATCAATGGATGTAGGTGTGGAATGGACCTTTCCGCGTATTGCTTTTGATCCCAAAGCTAAGCTGGTTTATATTTTATACTGGGATATGGGGGATAAAGCAAAATTAAGGACATGGGATCCTGCTACAAAGGATGTCTCTTCAGCAATTAATGTAGCCACCGTAACTACAGGTATCGGGAATTTTGACAATGACAAAGGACGCGGCCCGGGCGGTGGCGGTATTGCACCTACCGGAATGGGCGGTGTATATGTTGTCTATTCAGAAGGAAATATGCTCAAATATACAGTAATTGGGAATATGGATACGACAACAACTTTTCTGAAACAACATCGCCAAAATATCAGAGGGGAAATCATTAATACTGTTTATGATCCCATTCAATCTTCGGTGAAGATAACAGCACCCGATATTTCAATTGCAGCTATCCGCCATATTGAAATATTTGATACGAAAGGTTTACAGGTCAATAACCCGGATATTAATCAAAGCAGTATTTCCGATGAATTTAATTGGAATGTATCAAATATGGCCCCTGGGGTGTATTTTATAAGCTTGAAAGGAAGCCAGAGAGCTACTATGGTTTCGATTTATAAATAAGCAACTCTTATATTGTTGTATTATAATACAAGCCTGTTCTTATGGGGCAGGCCTTTTGTTTTTAAATAATATAGAATACTCTATCCCTGTAAAATATCATTTATGGATCGTTTGTAAGTGCCTTATTAAAGTACAAACGCCTAAAAGCAGTCATTCCGATCAAGTCGGAATGACTGAGTTTAGCAATAACAAACAATAAAAATCATGACAATAGAACGAACAGAAATCAAGTCAAAATATTTTAAATTCAATACAGAATTATTTTTTAGTTTCGGTACCAACTTTTGCAAGTATTTTGCGGCCGGCGCTTTCATCGGTAATTAAAACAGTGAGCAGGCCTGTCCTTAAGGCCCCGAGGATGGCATCAGCCTTTTCTTCTCCTCCTGCTACGCCTATTGATGTCTTTACGTTCTTTAATTTTTTATTATCAATAGCAATTATGCGGTTTAAAAAATCAGTAGCAAGAAATTTACCGTCTTTATCAAAAGGTCTTGCCAATAAATCACCAATGCCTCCCTGTTTTTTGACCGCAGAGCATGCTTTTTTGGGAGAGGGAAAGGAATAAAACAGACCGGTCTCGGGAAGTAAACGGCCGATACTGAATAAATTCACGGTGAGTTTGTCCCACAAAGATGTAACCGAATGATTATTCTCACTTTTAAGCAGCAGTTTTTTGATGCGTGGATTGTCTACAATGGCCGGGAGTAAAAGATAATGGGGTACAGCCCCTATTGCAGAAGCAAGATGAGAAGCAACATCATAGGGGTTAGGTTGATTGGTATTGGCAGACATGCCTCCAATTAAACTGACAACTTTTGCTCCTCTAATATCCATTCTTTTCTTTTCAACGGCTTTACTGACCTCATCTAAAGTACGCCCCCATCCCAGACCGATAACCGAACGATCGTTTAAAATGTCCCCTAAATAATCTGCAGTACGCCGGCCAAGTAATTGAAGTAAATGCGTTTGATTCTCTCCCTCCGGAACCACAATTACTTTATCGAGTCCAAATTGTCGGGCTATTTTGAACTCCAGATCAAAAGACTCGGAATCGGGCTCCTGAATATGGAATTCCACAATTTTATCATCCACCGCCTGTTGCAGAAGGCGGGTGATTTTAATACGGGAAAGGCCGAGTCTATCGCCAATTTCCTGGTGAGTTAATCGCTCTAAATAATAAAGTCGGGCGATATGAATCAATAAATTGTGTTGTATAGTCTTAGGTTCAACCATAATAGAAAGATAATTTATTCCCCATTATACACAACTGTAAAGACATGAAAGTGAGGATAATACGTTTTTTTCCCTGTTTTTAAAGACCGGTAAGCAAAATTATTTCAACAATTTCTATCTGCATAATAATTAAAGATAATACTCAAATTCCCTGTTTTGCACGATTTACCAGTTCGCCTAAAGTTTGATTTGTGGCTGATTGGTAATTCTTTAATGGTATGATCTTTTCATTGATAGCATCCAGCAGCCAGTGCTTCTGTGGAAAGAAAATTGGCTCAAGCTCTGCTGCCGGTGTAATCCAGTTGCGGGAACCAAGTACCACAGGCGGCGCATCTAAATAATCAAATGCAAGCTGGGTAATATTGGAAGCAATGTTGTGTAATGCTGAACCGCGTTCTACTGCCTCAGTAGTAAGAAGTACGTGCCCCGTTTTCTTTACTGAATTAATAATAGGGTCATAGTTTAGCGGGTTCAGAGTCCGCAAATCAATTATTTCAGCACTTAACCCATACTGACTTTCCAATTCTTTCGCTGCATCCATGGCAGGATAAAGCATGGGACCGAAGGTTATAATTGTAATATCTTTGCCCGTTTTTTTGATTGAAGGCTCTGATAAATCGATTTCATAATAGCCTTCCGGAACGCCGTCTGCTTCAAACTGTTCTCCATAATCATATAATCGCTGACTCTCAAAAAATATGACCGGATCCGTACCGGCTAAAGCACTGTTCATCATACCCTTTGCATCATAGGGAGTAACCGGGTATACCACTTTAAGCCCTGGAATATGGTTTACAAAAGATGTCCAGTCTTGTGAATGCTGGGCTCCATATTTTGCGCCGACAGAAATCCTGAGAACGACGGGCATTTTGAGGATACCACCAGACATTGCCTGCCATTTAGACAATTGGTTAAAGATTTCATCACCGGCTCTTCCCATAAAATCACAATACATGAGCTCCACGACCGCACGTCCACCCTCAAGGGCATAACCGACAGAAGCACCTACAATAGCAGCTTCTGAAATGGGTGAATTAAACAGGCGATGATAGGGTAGGGCCTCAGTTAAACCGCGATACACCGCAAAAGCTCCTCCCCAGTCACGATTTTCTTCTCCAAAGGCAACCATCGTAGGGTCAGTATAAAAGCGGTGAATAAGTGCTTCAAAAACGGCGTCCCGGTAGCTGTACATTTTTATTTTGGGAACCGGCTTGCCGTTTTGTGTGGCTGTGCGTACTTTACCGGCAATTTGCTTAACTCTTGGATTCTCTGATAGAGGATGATTAACCTCTGGTGTACGATCATCCAGTTTCTCCGCTTTCTCATTTGAGTACATAACCGTTCCTATGTATTCTGAAGTCACGGGCATGCGCGGAGATACATCAAACTCGGTTGCTAACTTGAACATGGAAAACACCTGGGCGTCCACTGCCTTTTTAATTTTGTCTAAATCCCTGGCATTGCAGATGTTATTATCTATGAGTTTCTTATAATAGGTTTTAATAGCATCCGCTTCTATCCAGCGTTCCAGTTCTTCTCTACTGCGATAGCTGGAAGCATCTGACGGTGAATGTCCACTCACACGGTAGGTTACGGTATCCAGTAAAACAGGTCCCATGCCTTCTTCAAGGATTTTTTTCTTTCTTTTTATCGCGTCTATAACAGCAAGTGGATCATAACCGTTAACTCGTTCTGAGTGCATTTGCTCGGGATTTACTCCGGCCCCCAGCCTTGCCATAAACTTATATCCCATGGTTTCACCGTTGGTTTGTCCGCCCATACCATATTGGTTATTAAAGCAGTTAAAAAGAATGGGAAGACCACCGCCCAAAGACTTATCCCAAAGGGTCCGATATTGATCCATGCTTGCAAATTGTATACCTTCCCAAACCGGACCACATCCAAAAGAAGCATCACCGATGTTTGCAATTATGATGCCGGGCTTTCGGTTTACCCGCTTATACAGGGCAGCTCCCGGAGCCACAGACCCCGAGCCGCCTACAATGGCGTTATTGGGATAAATACCAAAAGGGGTAAAAAAACAGTGCATAGAACCGCCTAGACCAAAATTGAATCCGGTGTCCCGGGCAAACATTTCTGCATAAGTGCCGTATACAAGGAATTTAAGTGCCAGCTCTTTTACGGTGCCCTTATGGCCTGTTTCCACGGATTTTAAAATAGCTCCATCCGCAAAAGTTTTCATGATATTCATGAGTTCATCTTCAGACAGTTCACGAATAGCAGCCAGACCCTTTGCCAGTATTTCACTATGACTGCGATGATTTCCGTAGATGTGGTCCTGAGTGGACAGGCTGTAAGCCTGCCCGACCGCTGCGGCTTCCTGGCCAATAGAGAGGTGTGCGGGACCTGCATGGTCATAAGTCAGCCCCTTGTAGCTTCCTTCTATCTTTATGTTATTCAGAATGTTCTCAAACTCGCGCAAAACACACAAGTCATGATAAATGGTGGTAAATTCTTCCACCGTAAACAGCTTTTTTTCTTCTTCAATACTTTTGTTGTAAGCATTGACCGGAATATTGGTAAAAGCGATTTCCTCTTTTGAAAATACTTTTTCGGGATATATTTCAAGAACTTTTGGCATGATTATGTCTCCTGGTATATGTTATATTCTTTATCCAGCATGAATACATGCTTCTTTTAATGCTTCGGATACGGTAGGATGAGGGAATACAATGTCTTTTACATCCTTCACCCGCATTTCACATTCAATCATGGTAACCGCACCTTGTAAAATCTCACTGCAATGGCTGCCTATCATATGTACACCCAACAATTGCCCATAGGCTTTGCCAACCAAAACCTTCACCATACCAAACTTTCCTTCGTTTTCTACGGTAAAGCGTCCGGCAACAGCCATGGGTAGAGCTGAAACAGTATATTCTATCTCCTCATCCTTACATTGTGCTTCTGTTTTACCTACACAGGCCACTTCGGGATTCGTGTAAATTACTGAGGGTATAGCCTCATAACGCATGGTAGTCGGGGTGCCAAACATATTATTTACCGCAACCAATCCCTCAGCGGTGGCTGCATGGGCAAGCAGGCATCTTCCCGTAACATCACCACATGCCCAGATTCCAGGTATATTGGTTTTCCCCTCGTCTGAGGTAGTAATATTACCACGATTAGTGTTAACGCCTATATTCTCCAACCCCAACCCTTCGGTAACCGGGCGCCGGCCAGTGGCGTTTAAAATATATTCACCTTTTACAGAACGTTTTGTACCGTTTTTATCTTTAAAGTTCACTGTTTTGTTTTTTACTTCCTGAACAGCACAACCCAGGTTGAATTTTACTTTTTTCTTTTCCAGTCCCTCTTTCAAGTGACTGGTTACATCAGTATCTATCCCCGGTGCTATGTTTGGAAGCATCTCTACTATGGTTACTTTCGTACCCAGGTCTGAAAAGAGTGAAGCAAATTCCAGTCCTATTACGCCGCCACCTATGATAACCAGGGAAGTTGGGATTTTGGTTAGCCCCAGGGCCGATGTTGAATCCAGAATACCCTTGGAATCAATCCCCTTAATAGGAGGTACTGCAGGAGCTGAACCGGTAGCAATGAGAATATTCGATGCTTTATATGTTTTGCCCTCTGCTTCTACTATGCCTTTGTCAATAATAGTAGCCGCTGCCTTTACGACTTTCACTTTACTGCGCTTAAGCATACCTTCTACCCCTTGGGTAAGGGTGGTAATGACTTTTTTCTTCCGTGCCTGCACTTTGGCCATATTGAACTTGGGTGCAGAAGTGGTTATGCCATAAAGTCCGGACTCTTTACAGTCATGATAAACATGAGCGGACTTTAACAAGGTTTTGGTGGGAATGCAGCCTACATTAAGGCAAGTGCCACCTATATACTTTTTGTCAAATAAGATAACTTTTTTTTTCATTTTTCCGGCATGGATAGCAGCTTCATAACCGCCGGGACCGGCTCCAATGACAATTAAATCATACATGGGAAATCTCCGTTGATAGCTTAAATGTTGAAATACGTTCTACTAATTTTTTCAAAAACCGGGCCCCCACGGCTCCGTCAATAGCCTGGTGGTCAATAGTAAGGGACAGTCCGATATGATCTACAAATTGGACACCTTCCGACGTTTTTACCGGTTTTAGACCAATAGCGCATACACCAAGTATTGCTACTTGTGGAGCGTTAATAATGGGAGTAAAAGACTCTATACCTAAATTTCCCAGATTACTTACGGTAAAAGATCCGCCTGAAAGGAGATCCGGGGATATATTACCATTTACGGCTTCTTGAGCATAGGTTTTTAATCTGGTTGCCAGTTCTGGCAGTGATAATTTTTGGGCCTCTTTTATAACAGGAACCAGTAGGCCTTTTGGAGTATCACAGGCAAAAGCAATATCAACATCATCGTGCTGATATATTTTATTATCAATTAATTCAGCATTAACATCAGGGCTTTCTGCAAGGCCCAGAGTGGTAATATACATGAGCATGTCATTGAGGTTTACGTCTACAAAGCCCGGTTTGCCTTTTTGTGCTTTTATTTCTTTACGGGCAGCCAGTAATGGTGCTGCCGGCGCAGAAGCGTTCAGAGTAAACTGGGCTGCTTCCTGTAAAGATTCCATCATGCGGCTTGCAATAATAGACCTCATATTCGAAAGGGGTATACCGGGCTTACCCAGATCACCGGAGAGGACCATTCCTCCAATGCCCGTACCTTTTTGCGGCATACGGTATCCGTCTTTTACCAGTTCTTTTGCTAAAGAGGAAAGCCGGGGAGCGGTTGCCCGGTAAGCACGGATGTCAGCTTCAATAACACGGCCGCCAGGCCCTGTTCCGGAAATTGCATCAGTTGAAATTCCATACCGTTCCGCCAGTTTTTTGGCTCGGGGGCTTACTGTTTTTGCCTGTGGTACACTCTCTGCTTCTGCCTTTGTAACCGGAGCTGAAGCAGTGGCGGTTGTTGCTGCGGGTGCTGCTGCTGACGGCTCTGAAGGTGCTGAGGAGACAGAGACTTCTTCTGCAGGCGTATCTTCTGAAGGACGAAACGCTTCAATATCCTCTCCCTTTTTACCTATTACGCCAATATTAGTAAGTACCGGAACCAGATCACCCTCTTCACAAAAGGTACCAATGAGTTCACCGCTGGCCGGGGATTCTAATTCGAATGTTGCTTTATCGGTCTCTATTTCAGCAATGATATCGCCTTCTGAAACCTCATCGCCAGGTTTTTTCTTCCAGGCAATCAGGATACATTCTTCCACAGTATTGCCCTGTTTCGGCATTAAAATTGGTGTTGCCATCTGTTTAATCCTTGCTTACGTATAAAATTTTGACATACAAATTTAACGTCCCCTTAAGTAAGAGGTTTTTAAGTTGTTGTTTGTTTTCATTTACGATATGATTGATGTTACTCAATCATGTTTGTTTTTTTACTCCTTATGTTCAGAAGTGTTGATTATAAATTAGTTCAATCTTTGGTTAAGTGTTTGCAAATTGATAAAAGGAAGTAGAAATGAAACAACGCCCTAAACAAGTCATTCCGGCTTGCGTGCCCGGCGTAGCCTTGGCGAAGCGGGGTCCGGAATCCAAACAAAGATGTTTATTGACCTTATTATTTTTGATCACACAAGACCGAATATTATAATGAAGATCTCTATCTTTCGTTTTGATTCCCGACGTAGCGGGAATGACTGGTCTTTGGCTTTTCATATCCATCAATTTTCTTAATTTGAACCACCAATACTCAGTAAAAGGGTATTTCCTTTTTTATTCCTGCTAAGTTTCATGTACATACACATCCCATCCCATATACTTTTCGCACACCTCTGCAAGAATGCCGGCACAGTTGCCTCGTACCATGGCAACATGATGTTCAAAACCATTATGACACATATAATCTAAAAGCTTCTGTAATCCGGGCACTTTGCAAATTGCGGCTCCCCCCGCAGTATTTATTGGGTCGTTTGTAAATTCACCTTCACCGACATACATCCGTACGGTTCCATTGAGATCATCGGTAGAAATTTTTGCATAGGTCATGGGACCGGGCTGCACTACGCCCTTAATTGCTCCGAAACAACGGTCTTCCCCAAGGCTGGCACCCAAAATATCAAGGTTACCAATGGTGTCGATTTTGCCGATAAAGCTCTTAGGGTAATTGGAACAATGAATATTAACACATTTATCTCTTTCATCGTTATAGTTATTGTTCCAGTCAAGGTAACCGGGTGCATTGCCGCCCGAAGCGTAACGCAGGGCCAGCATGGTAAGCGCACCGGTTACATCTACTTCGCAAGCACTGGGTTTACCGTTTTCGCCCATCATACTCATGCAGAGACAGGTGGCACAGCCGTAATTTTTCTGAATAGAATCCCAACATTGAATGGCTGTCGCATCACACTCATTGTCTTCAACCCATTTTTCGATAGTAAGAATGAGTTTAGCCTGCTTTTCCAATTGTTCGTTAGTTGTAGCGTCATCCACCGGGCCGTAACCAGTAATGTCTTTTATTTTTGACTTAACAGCTTCAGTATCACTCCAGTTTAAAGCACCAAAAATAATGGTAGAGAGATCGACAGTTGAAACATGAATGTTTGAGGCTTCTAAGAGTTTTTCTGAGAAACGAACGGTATTAAAAGCATCCGGTCTTTGGCCTATCATTCCAAGGCGGGCACCGTTTAAATTATTATAGGTTTTACAAATAAGCGCAAAGCGTTCTAAATCGCTGGTGAATTCTTGACTGTCGATAGCACATGTATGTAATGTGGTGTTAGTGAAATCGAAACCATGCTGATCCAGATTGGCACATACGGAAAGTTTACCACAAAAAGAATCACGGCGATGGGCAAGGTCCATTTTAGAAACGGTATCATCACAAGCTTGTACGAGCAGAGGTACATTAAGTTTTGCACGGCTAAGAGTTTCAATGATGCCAAGTTCATCGCCAAAATTAGGCAGGCTGATGATTATTCCTTCAATACTATCTCTATGCTGGCTGAAATATGCAGCGTATTTTTTTGCATCGGCTAGGGTTTCTACTGCTCCATAAGGAGTAGCATCTTCCGGCATGATAATGGGATCTATATCAAGCTGCTTGAGGGCTGCTAATAAATCTTTTCTTCCTTCTGTAGCAAGAGAAGAGGGGAAAAAACCTCTGGTGCCGACGATTACTGCAACGGTTGCTTTTGACATAAATCTCTCCTTTTAAAACTAATCATGCAAACTATCTGGAACTGATTTGTGTAATACTGTATTATAAAGTCTTTTATTTTGTTGTTGTTCAGGGAGAGTTGTTTTTGAATTGCTTTCACTTAAAGTCATCACCCGGCTTGACCGGGTGATCCATCCCAAGATCGATGATTTGATGGATTGCCCGGTCAAGCCGGGCAATGACATTTTATGGGTATTCATCATCAACAATAATCCTGAACAGTTACTAACTAGTTAGGTATAACAGGTGTTTCAGACACCTTCTCCGGTGGTTGTCTTTGTTTTGGTCTTTCAATTAATTCAATAGTAGTTCCAATGAGATCTTCAGTATCAAGATAGGCGTAATGGCCATCATCATCCGGCCCGAATCCCGCACCGTCCATGGTCATTTCAAGACCGGATTCCTCAGCTTTTTTTAGAGAATCCTGCATATCATCTGTTAAAACACCCAGATGATGAATACCATAGCCGTGTTTTTCAACGAATTCTTTATATACCGTGTCACCTTCCAAAGGTTCTATCAGTTCTATCCGCATTTCTCCAATGTATCCTAAAGCAATCTTCATTTTGTATTCGGTTGGTTTACCCCTGCGGGTCATCCTTTTAACCAGAGGCTTGCCATAGGTATAATAATGCCATGGCCCGCAACCAAATCGCTCTGTCATATTTTTTACAGTTTGCTCGAGGTCGGGTACAATAAAAGCTATTTGGCATATTCCTTTAAGGGGAAAGGCTTTCTTGTTTTTAGATTCTAAACTCATAGTTTCACCATTTCGGTTCAATCACCATTTTAATAGATTCTCCATTAAGGGCTATTTTTGCACCTTCTACAAAATCATCAAGAGAAAATCTATGGGTAATAAAATTATTGAGAGGAATTGCACCACTGGCCAGTAAGTCCATGGCTTTTTTGTAATGCCTGGCGTTAAAAATAGTAGTACCCATAACTTCTAAGGCATTATAATGAATAAGATTGGTATTTATGCCCGGCCTCTCTTTTTCCGGTGGCACTCCACCAAAAAGAAGTATCCGCCCTCCCTTTCGGGCTATTTCTACTGCCTGTACTTGTGTTTCAGGCACCGGGTTAGCGGTGATGACAACATCAGCACCCTTTCCCTCTGTTTCTTTTTTCATTTCCTCAACTAAATTAACTTGAGACGTATCTATACATGTATCAGCCCCAAAGGGAACTGCCAGGTCAAGACGGATACGGTTTACATCCGCAATAATTACTTTTTTGGCACCTGCTGCCTTTGCCATAGCCGTATGCACACAGCCTATGGGACCGGCACCGATAATAAGCACTGTTTCCCCTTTGGTTATTCTTCCCTTTTCCTGGGCATGTACGCAGGAAGCAATGGGCTCTGCAACAGCCGCAGCCCAGGGTTCAAGGGTAGATGGCACCGTAAGTATGGTCCCACGTTCTACCGCTCCTTTGGGTATAGCCAGATATTCGGCAAATCCACCCTGGAAATGCTGACCAATTTCCTGGTAATTTTCACAGAGTTCAAATTTTCCCTCAAGGCAGAAATCACATTTACCGCAAAAGACAAGGGGGCCCACTGCGATAACTTCCCCTTCCTGCCATTTTCCGGTATAATCTTTACCGGTAGCAACCACTTTTCCGGCTACTTCATGACCAACAATAAAAGGCAGGGTTACCCGGTGGTGCCCGCTTCTCAGGGTGCGTAAATCACAACCACATAAACCACAGGCCAGTACCTGTAATAACAATCCGCCGTCCGGGACGTCTGGAACATCAACCATTTGTATCCCATAATCACCAGGAGCGTTAATTACAACCGCTTTCATTTTATCTTTGCTCATGCCACAGCCTTTTCTAATTCAGGTGCTTGTGTTTCAGGCACCGGGTTAGCGGTGATGACAACATCAGCACCCTTTCCCTCTGTTTCTT
>JADFYW010000062.1 GCA_015232855.1 Fibrobacteria bacterium | reverse complement strand
CATATTGATATGTAAGTGATTAAAAAAATGAAATTCCCTTCTTCTTTGCGAATTCTTTGCGTCCTCTGCGCCTTTGCGGTGAAAAGGGTTAATCCTGAACAGAATCTAATTAGGGATAACAAGGAAGAATAATCAAGTTGGGTAGATGTTTTGAATAAGGTGCTCGATATTTATAACCGGCTTTTTGCGCTCTGGGTTGTGATAGCAGGAGTTTCGGCTCTCCTCTGGCCCTGGTTTTTTATTCCCTTAAAAGGTGGGATGGAACTGTTTTTTGCCATTACCATGTTTGGGGTCGGAATGACCCTTAAAACAGATAATTTTTTTCGTGTTTTCAAAGATTATAAAGCCGTTATTATAGGAGTTGTTGCCCAGTTCACCATTATGCCGTTATTGGCTTTTTTCATTGCAAAATCATTTTCCTTTTCTGAAGCCTTTGCCCTGGGGCTTATCCTTGCAGGTTCGGCTCCGGGCGCTATGGCCAGTAATGTATTAAGTTATCTTGCCGGCGCAGATGTTGCCTATTCGGTATCACTCACAACGGTTTCCACTCTACTCGCACCGGTACTCACTCCACTGCTTACTTTATTTCTGGCCCATACCTATCTGGATATCCCCTTTTGGAGTATGTTTTTTAGCGTAACAAAAATGGTACTTGCTCCCTTACTGTTAGGGATAATATTAAAAAAAATTATGGGTGAGAAATTGGATACTTTCAGTAAAGTTTTTCCCGCAGTATCAACAACTTTTATTGCTTTTATTTGTGCTCTGGTCATTGCTCTTAATCGGGCTTATCTGTATGAGATGAGCCTCTGGATCATGTTTGCTGTGGTGCTGTTAAATATTCTTGGGCTCCTTGCTGGTTATGGTGTGGGGCATATATCACGGTTTGACTTGCTAAAAAAGCGCGCATTATCTATTGAAATAGGTATGCAGAATGCCGGACTGGGTTCAGTACTGGCCTTAAAACATTTTAACGCACAAACGGCTTTGCCCGCAGTTTTATTTGTTTTTGTCTGTATTTTTTCTGCTTCTTTTTTGGTCCAGCTTTGGGCTGGTAAGCAGACGGCTTGATTTTAGCGGTAGTCTTTAAACACGGTTTTGAGCTCATCAAAGGCTATATACAGTTGCTGAAGTATATATTCACTTTCTTTATGAAAATCAAGTAAGCTGGCCATGGTTGCAAGTATAGCCATACCGCGCAATGTATAGGCGTCCATGGTGTCTGCAGCTCCGGCTAATGAATAACAATGAAGAAGCTTTCTATCATCCATATCACTCTGCAGTGCAATTTCCAGATTATTCAGCAACTCTGGAGTGTCTTTCAAAAAAAGATCAATAATATCAGAAAGAGGCATAGCTGAGTTGTTGATAAGATTTAAATGATAACTGGTTGCTGACCAGTCAAATAAAGTCTCTGATGTTACCGTGGTGTTTGAAGTTGAATCGTTTTTATGATTATCGGTAAATATGCGCAATTCCTCAACTGCCCGGCTGAGTGCTTTTTTAAGGTTGTTAAGGGAATGTTCAACCAAAATCTTTGAGTTGTTGGAATCAGGAAGAGATTGAACAGATTTTTTAATTTTGCTGCAAGTAGTTTTAAAACGCCTCATAGAGCTTAAAAGAGTTTCTGATAAATATTCAAAGGCTCTATTGTTATTCTGTTTAAGAGCATCTGAAAAAAGGTCGAAGTAATTGGAACATTCACAACTGTAATTTTCTATAGCTTCTTCGGGTAGGGCTTGTTGTGAAATCAGAATATCTTTATCATCAAGACGTTCACTTTGTTGGCTCCTTTTCCTGAGAGGAGAATCGCCTCTCTCTGAACCAGCATCCACACTCTGTGTGGCAGAGGTTTCATCAGAGGAAAGTGCTTGTATGGTAATTACCGCTCCTATAAGCAGGCCCTCTTCTGTTTTAACAGGTTTAGCGTTTATGGTAACAAGAGCAGTTTTGTTGTCATTGGTATTGAGCAAAGCACAACTTGGTATTTCAGATTCTGATTCAGAATTAATGGCCGTAATAGAGGGGGAATCCATTTCTGAAGGGCTGTTTGGCCCGGCGATGTGTAAAACATCGTGAACATCCTTACCCGTAATGGAATCTGTTTCAAAGCCAGTAAAAATTTTTGCGGCTTTATTCATGAATGTTACGCAGTGTTTGATATCGGTCATGATTACACCATCATTGATAGTGTTTAAACCTTCAGATAGCCATTTTGATTTTTTCTGGTGTGACTTTTCTCTGGCATAGCGTGAGAGTGTCATTTGAATAGTTGCATGAAGATTCTCTTCAACATATGGCTTTATTAAATAACCGCAAGGGCATGTCGCCTTGGCACGCTTAAGAATCTGTTCATCAGCATAAGCGGTGAGATAGATTATGGGAATATCTATTTGCTGAAGAATTTGGTCTGCAGCTTGAATTCCATCCATGTCACCATCCAGCATGATGTCCATAAGGATAAGATCCGGTTTGTGTTTTAGGGCCTGATGAACAGCATCTTTACCATTGGAAACCGTATTAATTACCTGATATCCTCTTTCCTGAAGCTGTCGTTCCATATCCATGGCCACGAGACTTCCATCTTCGACTACCAGTATTCGTTCTTTGGACATGTTTGGTTTTGGAAAAAGGGTGGTTTTAGATTTTACCTGAAATAAAGTGTAAGTTTTCGGAATTTATAGTTGAAAATAAGCTGGAATTTTTTTTGAATTATATTATGTAAATCAGCCACTTTCAAGCTTATTTTAAAGAAATGGTGGCTTAAATATCCTTGACATCCGGTAGGGAGTTATCTATCATACCTGGTATGATGATGGCATTTTCTGGTAAAGCAGCATATTTCCTACTACTTAAGGATTTTTGAGCACAGGAGTGTAGTTTCAAAGTTATTGCCCACTCCTGAAAGAGTGGGCTTTTTTATTTGAGGAGTATATCAGGAGCGTATAATGAAATCCAAAGAGAAGAACCGGCAACCGTTTTTTTATGATGTGACCTTAAGAGACGGAAATCAGGCCTTAAAAAAGCCATGGAACATTAAAGAGAAGGAAAAAGTTTTTAATCAACTTATTCAACTTGGTGTACAGGGTATTGAAGTTGGGTTTTGTAATGCCAGTAAAATGGATTTTGATACCAGTGAACATATTGCAAAACTGGCGCCTGATCATATCGTGATTTCTGGTCTGGCGAGGGCCTTGGATGAAGATATTGAAGTGGTCTGGGAAGCCGTTAAGCATGCTGCAAAACCTCGTATTCATACTTTTATTTCTACCAGTGCATACAATATGGAAAATGTTCTGAAAAAAACTCCCCAGCAAGTTTTAGAGTCTGCTGTGAGAGCAATACAAAGCTGTTCCCGGGTAATGGGTGGGAAAGGCGATATTCAATTTTCTCCTGAACATTTTGGGGATTGTAAAGAAAATCTTGATTTTGTGATTGAGTTGATTCTGGCTGTAATAGAAGCTGGTGCAGGGGTTATAAATCTGCCAAATACGGTTGAACGCTATCGGCCCAGTTACTTTACGGATATGGTTACAAAAGTTGTTAAAAGTGTAGGAAATAAAGCAGTTATAGCAGTTCACAATCATAATGATTTAGGAATGGCGACCGCTACTACTGTAGAATCCTTTTTTGCAGGTGCCACTCAATTAGAAACAACGTTAATTGGGCTGGGAGAAAGAGCGGGAAACACCAATATTGCTGAAGTCGCTTGTGCCCTGTATAACTGTGGGGTGGAAATGCCAATTAATTTAGAGGCTATCTATGAAGCGTCCATTATGGTTGCAGAATTAGCCAATATCCCTATTCCTGAAAAGGCGCCCCTGATAGGTGCTGATGTAATAGTTCATAGATCCGGGATTCACCAGGATGGAACCATTAAAACTAAATCAAAGTCAAAAGGAGCATACCGGGGTTTTGATCTGAGCATCATTGGCCGGAAAGAAACAGATCGGCTTGGTATTACCAGCCAGTCCGGTAAAACTGCTGTATTTGAAATTATCAAACGCGCGGGTTTACCCATTACTATGGATGAAGCTACATACCTGCAGCCGATCTTAAAGAAGATATCTGAAGTGAAAGGGGAGCTGGAGTTAGCATTAATATTGGAAACCTACGAGAAAGAAATATTCTCTGTAGCTGGCCCTCTGGTTTTTATTGATCTGCATGCTGATCATTCACGAAAAAGCTTTGATTTTAAATTTTCTTTTAATAACGAAGTGATGAAGGTAAAAGGCAAGGGCTCAGGACCGGTTGAGGCTTGTTTTAATGCTTTAAATAATATTGGCTTAAAACTGCATTTGCTGGAATATAAACAGCATGGCCAGGATGTGGAATACAAAAACTTTGCGGCATTTGCTTTATCTGAAATCGTACTCAAGTCAGGGGTTGAAAATGGGAATGGTAAAGTGGTTGTTGCCCGGGCAAAAGATGAAGATACCGTAAAAGCCAATGTGAAAGCTGTTTTTAATGGAGCAAATCTGCTTTTTCGTGCGGGTGCAAAATTATCATAAGTAATAGAATATTGCTCGATTAAATTTCTACTTTAAGCCTATGGCTGTTTTACCCCGGGAATTTTTTTGTAATGTTGATTTTGATATTAGATTGGGAATGGGGGAATCCGGTAAAACCCAAAATTTATCCAATGCTATAACTGAATACGTACATGAAATAGCTCCTCATTTTCTTTTTGCCGGTGATCCGAGTGATACCGTGATAGTCCATCACGAGATACCCCATGCATTTTTTAATTATCTGGGGAATCAGGATTTGGACTGTTCACGTGTCAGAATTTATCCTGACATATCTCCACATTCTATTTTAGTTCCCTTTGGGTGGGATGCTCATGCTGAGACAATCCGTGAGAAGTATCAGCCTGGCACGCAACCTCTTCATCCTGAATTTGACGGTGTAAAACAGGCCAATAGCAAGGTTTTTAGTTCGCGATTAGCTATGGAAATTGATGATGTTTATTCTGAAATCAGAATTATTAAAGATAAAGATTTCTTAATTGAATTCCTTACAAGTTGTTCGGATGAAGAATTGTTGTTGAAAACTGAATTTGGGCATTCAGGTATGGGACATAAACGGATAATGCCGGGGAATCCCTTACCACTTTCCTGGGTAACATCAGTATTTGAAGAAGGATGTCAGGCCGTTATCGTAGAGCCGTGGATGAAGAGAAAATTTGATATTGGTATTTGTTTTAATGTATCAAAAAAAGGAAGTATTCGTAACATTCGTTTTCATGAGCTGATAAACACTGCTGAGGGTAGTTTTGCGGGGATATTAGTGGAAAATAATCATGCCAGAATCAAACCCTGGGATAGTAATTTAAACGAAACCGTACAGCGGGTAGGGGAAGAGCTCAACGCTATCGGGTATTTTGGACCGGTTAATATTGATGCCTTTGTATGGGAAGATAGTTCGGGACACAGTTGTTTACGCTCACTTGTTGAAATTAATGCGCGCATGACCATGGCAGATCCCGTTTATGGACTTTGGAATAAACTTGACAGGAGAGGGACTTTACTCTGGCGGTTTTATAGCAGTCGAAAATTACAGCTGCCTGATAATTATGAAGAGCTCGTTCAGCAGCTTGATGAAGTCAAATCCCGTATTGGTGGTGAAATCTATTTGGTATCACCACTTGAGTTGCTCTCTGAAAATGGTCCTTTTACTCCAAAAAAGGTAAGTGTCGCATTTTTTGCCGATTCATCTAAAATAGTAAATACGCTTCATAATGCTTTTAACAGGCGTTTTATAAAGCGATCATCCCGGAAATAATATAATAACTGTTTGAGTAGATTTGTCTGAGCGTCATCTTATAGTTATTTGCGGGCCAACGGCAGTTGGTAAAACCAGAATAGGAGCCCAACTCGCAAGAGAATTCGGTCTTCATTTGGTTTCTGCTGATTCACGGCAGGTGTATAAGTATTTAAATATTGGTTCTGGCAAAGATATGGATGAATATCAGTTTGAAGATTATTCTGTCCCTGTGCATATGGTCGATGTTGAAGAGCCCGAAGAAATTTATTCTTTATTTCATTATCAAAGAGATTGTTTTGATGTGTTGAGAAAACTTAAAGATAACACTAAGCCGGTGCTTATGGTTGGTGGAACGGGTCTTTATATAGAGAGTGTACTTAAAAAGTATGCTATTTCGGAGGTGCCTGAAAATCGTGACTTTCGAATTAAAAAGATGAATGAAGAACAATCGGTTTTAGAATCGGAACTCAAGGAGGCTGACCCGGATTTATATAAACGCACTGACACTTCAAGTAAAAAAAGGATAGTTCGTGCACTTGAAATCCATTATTTTTCATCATCGGTCTGCCCTGAAAATAGAATTCCAGATATTGATATAAAATTTAAAGTGTTTTGTGTAAAACAAGACAAAGAAAAGCTTTATGAGAGAATAAATACACGTCTTCATGAACGGGTTAAGGAAGGAATGATTGAAGAAGTTAAGGGCTTACTGGATAGGGGAATTCCCCTTGACAGGCTGTTTATGCTTGGTCTGGAGTATAAAGAAATAGCTCTTTTTCTGTCTGGAAAAAAATCAAAAGAAGAAATGCTGCGGGATTTGGAATTGGGAATTCGTCGTATGGCAAAGAGACAAATGACCTACTTTCGCGGGTTTGAGCGGCGGGGAATACCGGTGGAGTGGGTAGTGCCTGATGATACCGAATGTATCCGGGAATATATTATTAACCGTAACCTGACTCAATAATCTCTACATTCCCCAAATTCGTTTCCTTTTTCTATATTGCTTTCATCGTTTATGAAAACTTCTGTATTCAGTAATCAACTTTTTGGGGTGGTAATTTTTTCACTGGCCATTTTATTTCTGGGGGCTTGTGATAATGTTGTCCATTTCAAACCAAACCGACAGACAGAACTGGATTATAAAATATACAGACAGACTACCACCTCTACCATGTTAAAAGGACAAAATGAGATACCGGGAACTTGTCTTCAGATTGATCTCCAGATCAATGCAAAAAACAATGGGGGTAACTGGGAGTGGGAGAGAACGTTTCTTGATTTACGCAGAAATGGCTGGAACAAAGATCTGCTGGCGGGGGAGCTTGCTTTAAAAGCACCCCTTAAAGTCTCATTTGAAACCTCAGATAACCGGGCCTCTTTTGTTGGTCTTGATTCTGTTTATCCCCTGCTTCATAGCATTCCCCGTGATCCAAGAATTACCAATCGCCTTATGGGCTCTATTGATACCTCTCTCTATAAAAAGGAATGGATGGACCGCTGGAATTTAATGCACTTTCTTCAGGATGGCGACTACCGGCCGGGACAAAACCTTGATATTATGGCTCTGAACAAGAAGCTTGTTTATTTAACGGCTGACTCTCTAAAAATTAACAAACTGGTGAAACGGGGGGCTAATCAATGTCTTGAATACAGCATGTATTATACCCGAAAAGATTCGATAAGGTTGGATATGGAACAATTTTTTGTTTCTTATAAACGAATTCTTACTGAGATTCAGTTTGATATGGATGCTTTTGTAACCAATACCCCGAAGATAGGGACGCATATTAAAGAAGGGCTTTGGAAAGAAGAAAAACTTTCCGGGCAATGGCGCTTTGCTTTAAATATTGAAAATGCATTTCCCTGTTTTGAATCCAGGAAAGAACAGGTCTTGCTGGAATTAAAAGATTATAACATCAAACAAAAAATAGCAGTCACCATATTCAGGTTTTCGGAAAATGTATACAGACATAATTAAATTTATCATTCTCATATTTGTTGCGCTGATGTTATGCCATTGTGCTATCAGTAATCCCTCAATAAGAAAAGAACATTCTGAGATAACTTCTCTTGTAAAACAGAAGCAAAAACTTGAAAAACGGTATTTTTTATTACTCGGTCATCTTGAAAAATATCCCAAAGAAAGAAAGCTCCGCCTGGACCAGGCAAGCTTAAAAAAAGAGATTATGGAACTTTCCATAAAAATTGCTGAACACCGCAAGCAGCTTGATATGCTATTGACTGAATGGGAAAACCGGGTAGTTGGTAACCGGGTTGAGCAGAATATGATCGACCGGGAAGTGCGGGAAAGACGTCGATTTCGCTAAATCCCCCTCTTTAGGGAGCATTCTTCCTATCTCCTTTTAAACCTTGTTTATTTACCTGGTGGTCACTATGGCCAGTGAAATGTATACTAGGAACAGTGTTAAAGCATCTAAGACTCAATGGTCGAAGATGTGATGTGTGTGTTATATACAGGAAATGAATTGTAATTAATAGTGTGTGTCAGGCGCAGCCTCACTGCGTCATGTGTTGCGCTTACTTTTATCATAGAACCATTTAAGATCGCCTTGTTTATCAAGAAGGTGATTGTTGTATCCATTCCGATTCTCGATTCGGAATACTAAAATCTCTCTCCCACCCGCTAGTAATAGCACTACTTGGAGGTCTCTATGGCTCCGAATCTCAATTACCTGAAAATCAGAGTAGCTTTTACTCTGTTTTTTGTTTTTATGCCTGTGGCTTATGGACTGGCCCCGGTGCAGGTTCCTCATTTTTATGAAGACACCGTGAGAATTGGTGTAATTTGGAATGAAAAAGCCATTGGGGGAAGTTATTGTCCCACAAATACGACTCCTGTTGGTGCGCAAACCCGGGATTTTGTCCTTGAGGCAATAGGGTATAATAGCGCTGTTGGCGGAGTAAACCCCGGGAATGTAAGAGTCTGGTCTGTAGAAGATGTAACCTGGAATAATGTGGTGAATGGCTGGGGAGGAGCCATGCCGCACGTACTGATACATATACAGGCGGGATGGAGATCAAAAAGCGGGCCCCTGGAAGATGGACGTTATAGAATAGAAAATATTCTTGATTCAGCAGCAAACAGATACATTGGCGTGGTTTCGGTGGGGGATGATGCCGCTGCATTTGCAGAAAATATTTTTGGTTTGACAAATGTGAACAATGTCCCCTCTCCCATGGGAGACGCAAGATGGTTAAATGCTCCCGGAGACTCCCTTTGGATTGATCTGGACAGAGAAAAAGATACACTGGACGCTCCGGGTATTGTGCGCAGAGCCGTTGATAGTGTGTTAGATGGTGGACAGCGTATCTATTTTAAACCCTATGGAGCTGATGGCCGCTGCCAGGCAGATGCCGACGATTATGATCTCCTTCCTGACTTTCCTACAGAGTTTTATGGTTACCAAAATGGCTGGGACGCTTCTTCGGGAAGTACGGTGCAATCTGCTGGTAACCCCCTTGCTATCATCGCGGTATTCCAGGATCATCAGAGGCGGGGAGTGGCTCTTTCATTCCAGCCACAATATCTTGCCCATCAGGCCGCTGCTGAACAAATAGTGTATGATGGTATTGTATATGGGTCCTTTGCCCATTTGGTATATGAACGGGTAGAAACACCCGTTGTTATTACTACACCAGCTGATCAAAAGAATTTCGATGCCTATTTGCGACTTTCTTTAGAGTGTGGAACTGCAAATAGTACCATGCATTATACAACCGATGGCTCGGCGCCTAATGATAACAGTCCTGTTTATGATGGTAGCCCTATTATTATAACCAGAGATTTTCATCTTCGGGTATTTGCAAAAGCTCTTGGATACCTGGATAGTGATGAATTAGATACGGTATTTACAAGAAATTCAACCCCTTCACTGGTAACCATGTTAAGTGCTGAAGGGGATGTTCTGGATAATGATATTTTAACTACCGATCAAACGGGATATACTATCCGATTATCCACTAATTATTATGAGTCGACCGTACTTCAAGTCTCTTTGCAGGTTAAAGCAACGGGTGATGAAGAAATTGTAAATTTATCCCCGGATGATATAACTGCCTCTGCAGGTGGTTATGCGCGGATTTATCAGAAATCAGGTAACAGTTTTAATGTGCATTCGGCAACTATTGATAATAATATTCTTGAGACCGCAGCTTTTGATACGATTACAATAACCTGGGTTAATCCTTTGGATCCTGCAGATATAACAGAAAAAATTATTTATGTCGAACCCGCAGATGGTGAAGTGTCAGTCCATTTCAGTACGTCTTCTTCGTTGAACGATACCGTTATCCAATTTTCCGGGCAGGATGAAGTGTATGTTATCGTTCGGGACCAAACTCCAAACCCCTCTCTTTCTTATTATGTAATATTACAAGGGGGGCTGGATTCTGAATGGGTAGCTCTTGAAATACAGGGGGACCTGTTGGTTGGGCATCTTTCTGCTGATTATAATGTTGTTGTCCGGGCCGATGGAGCATTACAGCCAAAGCTTGCAGGAGATAATATTTCTGCTACCTATACGGACCCCCTCTATGGGGATCAGTCTCAGAAGTCTGTCAGTTACCTGGCAAAAACCATACTGGCCCCAACCGCCAATATTCCTGATGGAGCCTGGTTTGCGGATGACACAACCATTACGTTAAGTTCTTCCGGGGGCTTTGTTAAGTACCGATTTGGCACCGGTGCCCCCCTTGACCATCCTGATTCAGGGCTGGTGTATTCTGCTTCACTGGCGATAGCTGCTACCACCACGGTGAGGGCTATTGCTTATTATCAAAACAGCCAAAACAACTTTATCGTGAGTAACGAATTTATGGCCACTTTTAATAGACGTTCCCAGGTGGCTCCCCCTGTAATCGCTCCGGATTCGGTGTATTTTACCAATAGCATTACCGTAAGTCTGACCCCGGCAAAAACAGGTGACAGTATCTATTTTAGAACAGGTGAGGGGAGTTATCAACTCTACTCCGCAGCGCTGACGATAAGCGCTACCACTACTTTTGACTTTTATGCGGTTAATGCCCCGGGTCTGCCGAGTGCGGTGGTTTCCAGGACTTATACCAGGCGAGACACCCTTGGAGCTCCCATTGCTACGCCGGGGGATATGGTGTTTGCTGACAGCATTAGTGTAATGCTCTCACCCGTTGTTAATTCGATAATCCGCTATACGCTGGATGGGGCATTGCCAACGGAGGCAAGTCCCCAATATAGTGGTCCTTTTATGTTTACCTCTCCGGTGGTATTAAAGGCCAGATCGTTTCCAATCACTGAGGCGTTTTTAGCAAGTACGGATGTAATGAGCCATACCTATACACCGATATTGGCTGTTAGTTTTGACCCGGAAAGTGGTGAAGCTTTTAGCTCTTCTTTAATTGTAAATATCAGTGCTAATACTACCGGCACTTCAATTTATTACACGGTTAATGGTAGTGAGCCCGCTACTTTTACAGGGGGCTCCACCTATTTGTATACGGTTCCGCTTGAATTAGTGAATAGCACAACCATTAAAGCCTTAGCGGTTAAAACAGGCTGGCAGAATAGCGAGACCAAAACAGCCAGTTATACCAGGACTTCCACATCCTCACGACTGGTGATACTGGATGCAAATGGTGACAGTATCCCCAATGGCGTTTTAACGGGATCACCCACAAATTATACGGTACGTATATCAACAAATTATGCAGGGAGCAATACGCTTAATCCCACTGCTTTATCGGTGTCTTTAGGTGACAGTGAAAACCTTAACCTTACTACAAATCTCGGAGCAGGTACCGGTTATGTCCGTGTTTTTGAACAGCAATTTCCAATGGCTATAAGCCCGGGTGCTTCTTCTAATGGAACTCTGGAAGTAAAACAATACGATACCTTGATTGTGACGTGGATCAATCCTTTTGATGAAACCGATAGTGTAGGGGATACCATTATTTTTCAGCCAGAAAATTACAGTGCTTCCGTGCATTTTGCTGCCAGTGTTGGCGGAACAGAAGTCAATGCCTTTTCTTATACTGATGGGGTCGTGTATATGGTGATAAGGGACCAGCAAGTAAACCCAAACCAGGCTTATGATGCTTTGGTCACTACCGAAAGTCTTGATTCACAAAGGGTTTTATTGTCTATCCTCGATGATAGTACTCTCATTGGTAGCGTTCCCGCAAACTATGCCGCAATATCTTCAGGAGATGGTGCTTTGCAAATAAACCTGCAGGGAGAGCAAATAAATGTGTTGTTCTATGATTCGCTGTATGGGGAACAGGCTACAAATTATGCTGAATTTGGTGAGGATCTGGTAGTAACACCTGTTTATACCTCGGATAATGGAACAAGCTTTGCAGATACGACCCGAGTGGTACTGAGTACGGTGACTCCCGGGGCCCTAATTCGGTTTTATGGGGCAAGTGAAGTTGATTCAATACCAACTCATCTCAATGGGGTACTATTCAACAGCGGAGATACCCTCGTGATAACATCCACCTTAATTCTACGGGCAGTAGCCTATAAAGAAAATCACCCTCTTGAAAATTATATTGAAAGTGACATCCTGGTGGTAAGTTTTACTAAAAATGGTGATGTGGCTATCCCAACGGCTACCCCTCCGGGAGGATATTTTACAGATTCGGTACGGGTATATCTTACAACCTTAACCGATAATACTTTGTTATGGTATACGGTGGACGGTAGTTCTCCAACAAGTTCCGGTACAAGGTCACTCTATGACAATACTGCAGGAATCTTTATATCCTCTGTTACTACGGAATTAAAATTCTATGGAGAGAAGGTTGCCCATACCGCCACTCCTGTTATCACCGAAACCTATATACGCCGTGATACCCTTAATGCACCCACTGCCAATCCGGGTACTACAACATTCCTGGATAGTATTATCGTCTCCCTGGTGGCGCCTGTTAGCAGCGGATCTGTTATCAGATATACCCTGAATGGTGATACTCCCACATTGTCCAGTGCCCGGTACCAATCTCCCCTTACCCTGAAAGAGCCAACGATTATTAGAGCCCGGGCCTTCCCGGACCCCTTAGATGGTCCCTATGTTGCCAGTACCGACGTGATGACTCATACCTATACACCAATCCTCGTAGTAAGTGCGACTCCAGGAGATGGGGCAAGATTTACTTCTCAGCAGAACATCACCTTGCACGCGAATGTAAGTGAAGCAGATATCTTTTATACCACAGATGGAAGCGAGCCACACAGTTCTGAAACCGGTACCACCCTAAAATATGAAAAGTCCTTCATTATTAAGGATACCACCACCATAAAAGCGGTAGCCCTAAAGAATCTCTGGCAAAACAGTGATACCCTTTCCGCCAAATATTACCGAGACCATACACAGTCTCAGGCTGTTATTACCGATACGAACGGTTCTCTGTTTATAGGGAATATTCTCAAAAATGACGCAGGTAGATTTTCCATCGAACTCTCTACCAATTATGGTGGCAGTGATACACTCTTGGTTGAGGTATATACTTCTGGAGACAGCGAGCGTGTAGCTTTGAAGACCATTGTGGATTCGGACTCTTCTTTTGCACGTATCTACCGAAACAGCAGGGGCTATCCTTTCAGTGTATCATCTCAAATTAGGGGAAATGGAAATATTGAGGTTAATACTTTTGATACTTTGGTGATTAAGTGGACAAATCCTTTGGACCCAACAGACATAACCCGGGATACGGTGTACATAGAGCCTGTTGACCAGGCCGCAGTTGTGTATTTTACCGAAACCCTTGATGGCAGCGCGACAAACAGTATCGCAGAAGGTGCAGGTGTGAATATTGTAGTGGAGGACCAAAACCCCCATCCCGATTCCAACTATACCGCACAATTGGTTACCAACACCGGAGATACCCAGATAGTAGCCTTAAGCTTGTCTGGTAATCGCTTGATAGCCGGTCTGCCAGCTAATTATAACACTATTGTGGCCGGGGATGGCACCCTGCAGATTAATCTGGGTGGGGAGCAGATTCAAGTATTTTACACGGACCCCCATTTTCCAGGTGATAATACCAGTGCTGTAGCAGCATACGCTGCGAAAACTGTAAATCCGCCGGTGGTTATCCCTCTGAATGGTACCTGGTTTATAAATGATACCGCGATTTCGCTAACAGCCGATACCGGGGGAGCATATATTCGCTGGACAATGGATGGTTCTCAACCGGGACATGATGTTGGTGTAGTCTCAAGAGATTCTATGCCTTTGATTACCGCAACAGGTGTGTTAAAGGCAGTAGCTTACTTAAAACATGATGATGGTAATTATGTGGTAAGTTCCGTTATGAGTGCGCAATATAACCGCCGTGACACCACCGTATATCCCGTGGCCCTGCAACATTCCATGCATTATACGGACAGTATCAGAATTACGCTCAGTGTCGCTGATTCACAAGCATCAATTTTTTATTCTCTGGATGGTAGTGTGCCGGATACCAACGGGATTCTCTACACGGAGCCGGTGCTGGTAAACGATACCCTCACTTTGCGGTTTATTGCCCACGCACCAACTGACGTGCCGAGTGGAGTCGTTAGTGAGGTATATAGTGTTCGTGATACACTTTCAGCGCCTTTTGCTACTCCCGGGAATACTTCATTTAAAGGAACTATAAACGTTAGTCTGTCTCATGAAGTAAGTGAAGCAACCATCCGCTATACAGTGGACGGGACTACTCCTTCTGAAATAAGCCCGGTGTATAACTCTGCGTCTCCGCTCCGGTTTATCCAGCCCACCACACTTACGATTCGGGCCTTTAATCCCACAGGCAGAGAAATATATGTACCATCAGAGTCTGTAAGCTATACCTATACTCCTGGAGTGGCAATGCCCGTTGCGGACCCTGTGTCGGGTACTCGTTTTTCCACAACAGTCCTGAGCCGCCTGTCCACAACAACCTATGGAGCGGATATTTTTTATACCACGGATGGCAGTATGCCAGATGCCACCAAAAACAAATATAGCGGTATGTTGATGCATACCGGAACCACTACCATAAAAGCAATTGCGGTAAAAGATGGCTGGATAAACTCGGAAGTATTGGAAGTGGTCTACACCAAAGAGCATACCCCTTCAACACTGAACATATTAGACGCTAACTACCAGGAGGTAGCGTATTTAACAGAGATGAACAGTTGTTTTATTGTACAGATTATTGCGGCAGAAGCCGGAATATCTACCCTGGAAGCCGAAGTCGTGACCATGGCTCACGGAGACCGTGAACCGATTACTTTAACCCTGTCAGGGAGATCCGGCGCATTATACCGGTTTACCGCAGAAGTACCCTTTGAAATCAAATCGGGATCTGCTGTAGCTGAAGACGGTAAAGTACAGGCCGCGCATTTTGATTCACTTCGGGTAAGTTGGGAAAACCCCAATAATGCCAGTGATGTGGTATCAAAAATGGTTGCGATCAGACCCTATCCAAAAAAAGCCGTAGCCTACTTTACTGCTCATGCAGAAGGGCGCAAACCGGTATTGGTATATGAAACAGAAGTGGACACGGTTTTTATAATGATTGAAGATCAGAAAATGTGTGAAACAGAAAATTATGTTATCACCCTTGTGTCTGCGCCACTTTATGGAGAACGGAAGCCCGACACCCTTGTATTACGCCTGTTTGAGATCGAAGAGGGGGTAATGCGTGTTGCGGTACCCGTAGAAAACTCATTGGTCACTGTTGCCGGTGATGAAATATTACAAGCAGTAAAAGGAGATATGCTCTATGTACGATATACGGACCCCGTTGATAAAGAGACTGCCTACAATTCTGTCGCTTACGGGTTGCCTGGAGAAGTAGAGGCCACACTTGTTTTTACGGATAAGAATAATGTGTTCCTGAACCATAATGTATATCTACCCATGGCAACAGAAAACCTCTATTTACAGTATACCGATGATTATACCTCTAATCCAAAAATGATTATGCTTACCACTGAAAATATATCGGGTACCGGAGCAAAAAGTTTTGATACCCTGATTGTTGAACTTCCCGAGGCACAACAGCATGATAGTATAGGTACCTGGTATATTACCGTGCCTGTTGCACAAAGAAGCATACCACAGGATAGTAATCTCCTTGAAATATATTTTCATTCTATTATTACGGCTTCAATTGTTTCACATAATAAATACGGAACTCCCGGCCAGATTATACGCGATACGGTAAAAGCAGCTAATCCTGATAAGGATGCAACTATTGCTGCAAAAGATACTATGACCGGAAAAGCGAGAATTTTAAGAACAACTGAAAAAATTGAAATAACGGTTAATGACCAGGATTTCTCATCACAACAAGATACCATACTCGTGGATTTACAGTGTGTACGCTCTGATGATAAGGAATATAATGTTATGCTTATTGAGGAGGAGGATGGTGTATACAAACAGGTGATTACAAAGACAGAAGGGGAAACAGAAGGCCCCAATGGTTTACTCAGTTGTTTTGCTGAAGATGATATAAATGTTTTTTACCGGGATCCTGTATATGGTCAAACAAAAGTATTCGAAACCGGTTGGGAATCTCAATATACAACCAATATCTATTTTGAAGACCCGATAAGCGGGGCACACCTAACCGAACAGTCTCAGCTTGTAAACGATGGCTTTGTGGTTGTTGTGGAAACAATGAGTCCGGACCAGAATAAGGTTGATACTCTGTTTGTTATGTTGACCATGAGTAATGGGGAAGTGGTAACGGTAAAAGCCATTGAAACCGGGGCTTTTACAGGGCTTTTTAAAACAGAAGAATTACAATTTGGTTTTAGTGAGAGACCGACCACTGATAATGATATTCTGGAAGCGCATCTTGATGTTAAAGATGTAAATAATACCAGTATCATAACGGCAGCGGTGATTGCTGATTATGATACGGTAGCATCTCAAATGGAAGTGAATGCAGCTTATGTTCCTGCTGAACATGCCTGGATTATCGATGAAAATTCAGATGGTATTGCCGACAAGCTTTTTGTTTCATTTAAAAAGCCGCTTCCAAATCTTCCCAGGGAGATTTCTTCTATTGACTGGCCTCAAGAGTCGGAGAATGATTATACCGCAAATGGTGGTGAAATAAGCTTTTTTGTGGATGATGATGGTCTGATTGACAGTTCAATTATTGTTATCAGTTTACACGAATCTGAGTTTGCTTTTGGAGCAACAAGTGCTTCTTCTGATAAACCGCCATATCTTACCTTACCAGAGGGAAATATCTTTGCAGGTATAGAAGTTAAAATTGAAGACAGGGTAGGCCCCGTAATAGTTGAAGCGGTAAAAAGTGCTTCTGACCTTAATTATTACCGGGATGCTGAAGGAAAGGCAAGAAGAAATCCGGATACGCTGCTGATAACTTTTTCAGAAAAAATAATACAATCCCATAATACGGGTACCCCCTGGGATTCTCTTATTATGTTTGGGAGCCCAAACGATGATAAAGAGTCTGCCCGATTACTTAGTAGTCTGGTTTCTCCCGTTGTGGTAGAAGGAACAGACAGTCTGGTATGGATGTTTATTGTGACTAACGAGGAAGGAGCTTATACACCCGCTGTTGGAGATATTATTTTCTTAAACCCGAATGCCCCTTATATAGATGCGGCTCCAGCGGGTAATCGTCCTCAGGTGTGGGAAGAAGAAATAACGGGTACCGATCCCAAAGGTAATATTAATAAGTCATTTATTTTTGTTCCGGTAGAAGGAATACAGCTGGGAGATCCTCAAACATTGATGGCGAACATAAGTTTTGATGAAGATGGAAAGGTGATTTATGGACATGGAACCCGGACGGTAAGCACCAATGGGGGAGTAGAGCTTGTTCAGGAATGGATCCGACCCACAGGACTTCAGGAAGATGGAACCTTGAGGTATGATGAACAGGGGTGTGGTGAGACCCGTGTAGAACGAAAAAATATTACCGTATACCCAGGAAATTGCCTTTCCGCTGTCCAGGTATTTTCAAAAGAAAAATATATAGCGGAGGTAATCATTTTTGATCATTTTGGAAAAGTAGTGTATACCTCCGTTCAGCGTTTTGGTTATTGTGGAGAACTAGAAAATTCTTTAAGACGGACTTCAAACGGGTTGGTTAGCTGGTTGGTTTGGAATCAAAAGGACCTTGACGGAAGTTTTGTGGGATCTGGAGTATATATATGGAAAGTCCGCTTTACCTCAACAGATGGTAAGCACACCAGTGTGTATCGCCAGGGGATAGCAAGATCTTCAGATCCACAACAGGGATGCGCCGCAGACTGAGGTAAGTACATAGTATTTACTCATTTCTGTTAAAAACTAACAAAAAATATTTATGCTTATGAACATGTCATTCCCCGGCTTGACCGGGGAATCCACCAAAAAAAATGGTGATTTTCATCTATTTTGCTCACTTTCGTTCGCTGGATTGCCCGGGTCAAGCCGGGCAATGACATACATGAGGAGCCGTTTCCTACTTATGACACAGCCTGCCTGCCCTCCCGCCTTCCGCAGTACTGCGTACGGCCTGCCCTCCGCACGAAGCCTGCTTCGGAAGGCGGGAGGGCAGGCTGTACGAAGCGTACTTCGGAATGAAGCCGGGCAACGACAATCGTAGGATGATTACAAAACAAATCTAACATCAAATTTGAACGGAAATTAACTAACGAAAAAAAAGATCTAAATACCGTACATAGCTCGGGTATTGACCCTGATTTGGTCATAGACCTGGTCAAGAGGGATAGCTTTTATTTCAGAAATTTTTTCTGCAATAAGGGGAATGTACCCACTATGACAGGGTTTTCCCCTATAAGGTACCGGAGCCATGTATGGTCCATCTGTTTCAAGTAATAAACGATCCAGGGGAATTTTGTTTACGGTCTCTTGAATTTCTGCTGTATTATTAAAAGTGATAGCGCCGGTAAACCCAATATACAGGTTGGGGAATTTTTCTAAGAGTTGAAGAGCCATTTCGGTAGAACTGGTATAACAGTGTAAATGCACTTTCCAATTTTCAGGGATATAGTGGTTAACAATATCAAGAGTATCTGTTTCTGCTTTACGGGAATGAATGATAATTGGTTTGTTGACTTTTATTGCAGCTAAAATTTGGCGTTTAAAAACATCTTTCTGTATATCCTGTTCTGTCAGGTTGTAATGAAAATCCAACCCAATTTCTCCCCAGGCAAGGGTTTTTACATGGTTCATGGTGTCAATAATCTTTTTTTCAAGATTATCATCATAGTATTTTGCTTCATGGGGATGAATGCCAAATGCGCCATATATTTCGGGATTTTCCAATTGCCGTAAGGTGTTCTCAATGGACCAGGGATCACAAGAAACCGTAATGCAGGCCTCAAATTGTTCAGAGTAATGTTGGAGCTTTAAGTTATTAAAAGTGGTGATTTTACATTTTTTTAATATGGAATCTATATGGCAATGGGAGTCTATGTATTTCATAATGCCGAAAATATATTTTGCGCATCATACTGCCAAAATAAACTTGCCACTATAGCTTTTAAGTATTACTTTAAATAAAAACGTAATACTAAGAGGGCTGGTTATGGGTAATAAAGTAAGTATTTGGTTGTTGGTATCACTTTTGAGCGTTTCCTGGGGGGCAAGGCCTCTTTCGACTGATGATGCTGGTACGGTAGCTTTCGGTGAATTTGAAACAGAAACCGGTGGTGATTTTATTTCAAAAGACAATCATTTTCAGTCTCTTGGCTTTACCTTTAAACATGGCCTCACCAATCACATGGACATCGGTATATCCTTTCCCTATGAAATGTCACCGGAATATGGATTGGGTTCTGCTGAAGTGAGTATGAAGTATGCACTTTTGAAACAGCAAAAGCTTATTCCTGCCTTCTCCTCTTCCTTTACCTTTCTTCCCGGGGGTACTGAGTATGTTTTAAATGGTATTCTCAGTGATGACTTTAATCTGTTTACCACCCACGTGAATTTTGGTTATTGTGCAATAGGGCATGCCGGAAAATCAGGGAATTTAATCTATGGAATGGCGTTTGAATTTCCGGTGTCTTCACTGAATCTGGTATCAGAAATTTATAGTGAAGGAGAGCTTAGTAATATGGAGTGGATAGCTGGCTGTAATCTGGAGCTCTTTGAGGGCTTCAGCTTTGACTTTGCTGGTGGAAGTACGGTGAAAAGCCCGGTAACGGCTAAAGTCACTATGGGAATTACCTATGGCTTTAAAGGCTTTTCTTTTAATTAACAGAAAATTTAAAACATCAATAAAAAGGTGAATTAATATGCACATGTCTGACGCTTTATTAAGTCCGATTGTGGGGGGAGGGTTTTGGGTTGTCTCCGCAAGTATTTTGGCATATTCCGCGAAAAAAATAAAGGATGATCCTGAAGAAAGTCAGATTCCGATGATGGGAGTAATGAGTGCTTTTGTGTTTGCAGCTCAGATGATTAATATTGCCATACCGGGTACCGGCTCCAGCGGTCATTTAGGGGGAGGTGTGCTGCTTGCAATTTTTCTGGGGCCTTACAGAGCCTTCCTGGCTATTGCTTCAATATTGCTGGTACAATGTCTGATGTTTGCCGATGGGGGATTGATGGCCCTTGGCGCAAACATATTTAATATGGGCTTTATCGGGGCCCTTCTGGCCTATCCTTTCATTTGGAAACCTCTGGCAGGTGATTGTTCTTCAAAATCTAAAATCATAACAGCTACTATGCTTGCCTCCATTGCAACCCTGGTTCTGGGAGCTTTTGGCGTAGTATTTCAAACGGTGATATCAGGTGCTTCTGATTTGTCTTTGACAACCTTTACGTTGTTTATGGTGCCTATCCATGTGGCAATCGGAGTGGTAGAAGGACTCGTGACTACCGGGATTGTTTTATTTGTAATAAAGTTACGCCCTGATTTGCTTCAATCGGTGTCGAACAATAAAACCGGTTTTTCCTGGAAGGCTCCGGTGGTTATTTTTAGTTGTGCCGTTTTAATTGCAGGTTTGTTTTCCTGGTATGCATCAAACAATCCAGACGGTCTGGAATGGTCCATACAAAAGGCAAGCGGGCAGGAAGAATTAGAGTCACCTGAAGATGGTGTACATAGTTTTTTTGGAAATATTATTGAGAATATTTCGATTTTCCCGGATTACGAATTCAAAAAAAGCGAAGACCAAACAAACGCTGCTGCCAAAGCCGGGACATCCGTATCCGGATTGATTGGTATTGTTCTCACCATGATGGTAGCGGTTATTCTCGGTTTAGTATTCAGAAAAAGAAAAAAGAAATCACTGCCGGATGTAAATCACTAAATAAAAACGGCAGGTTCTTGCGAACCTGCCGTTTATCACCAAGATTGCCTTGAAGGATTAGTGAACAAGGAATTTGCCATTGAGTTCTTGCGAACCACTCAGCAATCTGACAAAAAATACTGACCCTGAAACGTACTCGGGTAGGGGAACACTATGATTCCCTTTTACAAGAATACGGCTCTCTAACACACGACCAGTCAGAGAATAAACCAGGAGACGGGTATTGTTTTGTACGTTGGTGATTTGGAGTATATGACTCCCCCCCAAATCCATTTGCATAGATGTTTGTGTTGCGTTATCAAGTATACCTGTAAGATCCTCTTCCAGGGTAATGTTTCTGGTAGTTTCTGTCCTATCAAAAGTTATTCTGCCTTCATAAGTAATGAAACCCGTAATTGATGCTGTAATATCGCCATTACTGTATTCCTGAGGAATCCCTGCAATACTATAGGAACCGTCATCACCTGAGGTGGCCAGCATGGTTATAAGATCACGCCCGGAACTTATTTGTAGGGTAATAGTAACTCCTGAAATAGGTTCTTCATCGGCATTTTCTACGATTCCGCTGATGGTTTTACTATTACTGTCTGTTACCACATCAAGAAGAATTGTTGAAGAATCTTCTTCGTTTTCACTAAGCATTCTGCCCTGGGTATCGGTAACGTAACCGGTAGCTGTAACGGTAAGGGTGTAATTACCGGTTAAAGCATCCGTAAAAGAAATTCTTCCGTTGTCATCAGTAGTTCCGGTATAAATTGCACCATCTGTAACTTCAAGTGCTGCAGTTACTGTAGCACCAGAAATAGGCTCGTTATCAGAACGTTTAGCGACAAGTACATGTAGATTACCTTTGGTAATAGCAGTCATTTCAATATTGAGCGTAACCACTTCTGCGGCAACAGCAACCATTTCAGAGTTGAAATCTCTATAATCGGCTTTGGTGGCAATTATGGTATAGCTTCTTCCCGCAGTTGCTGGTTCTAATGCTTCAAAAGTGTATTTCCCATCAGCACCGGTAGTAACCGTTGCGGCTATTTCCCAGGAGCCATTAAAAACTTCTCTTACGCGAAGAGAAACTGAAACATCGGCCAAAGGTTCTTCATCTGTATTGGAAACAACCCCGGAAATGCCACCTGCAGGTGGGACATAGGCAGCAAGGGAAATGTCAACATCATTGGGTTCGCCCAGAACTAAAACAGGCTCAGATCGGTCTGTTACAAAGTCTGTTGCTGCGGCTTCAACAAAATAAGTTTGTCCGACAACAACCGCGCTAAAAGAGTAGTTTCCTTCTGCATCAGTAGAAGTAGTATCAATTTCACGGACATCTCCACCAAAGCCGCCTTGTAAGAGTCTGACTTTAGCTCCGGAAATGGGCTCCCCCCCATCAGTTTTGGTAACTGTTCCGGAAATTTCTCCGCTGTTATCTACTTTCGTCATCTGAAGATCCCGTGTGACATCTGAACCTTGAATTCGAATGGACACAGCCATGTTAGTATAGTTTGCAAGAACTGCGGCTACACGGTAGCGTTCGTTCTCAAGACCATCAATAAAATAGCTTCCATCACCGGCTGAAGTATCAATGGCGATGGTATCAGGGTTAAAGCCAAAAGTAGTTACTACAACAATCGCACCACTCAAAGGTTCATCACCCTCAGCGTCTGTAACAGTCCCACTAATGCTTGCTGCCTGAATAGACATTACTGCAAAAAGCAAAATAAATATGGTGGAAAAAAATGATTTTTTCATACTCCCCTCATCTTTGTTAATAAAATGAATAATTTGTTTCATACTCCTAAGCTAACTATGAAAAGACATAACTGATACAAAACTGTGACAATTTTTGTTCACCTTTTGGTGTACACCCGGAGACAGTGAAAACCTGAAAAAATGTGGGAATTAACGCTTAATAGGCAATTTTTCTCAAATTTTAAATCTTTATACTGACAATTAGACTAATTGTGGTCACATAAATCACTGCTTGAATATTTTTTTTAACTTTTGGTTATCTTTTTTTAATAGTTCATTTTTTTAGGAACAGGGTGGTCAAATGAATCAACAATATTTTCTTTTTCTTACAATTTCCCTCATAATTTTATCGATACTCTCCAGTTGTGAAAATACCACGGAGACGAATGATACTCTTACCATTTCACTGAATGGGAAAGCCGTGGATACGGTCCTGGCCACAAGAGCATATGCTGACTTAGGGGCCGTGGCGACTGATGTCAATGAGGGTGATTTAACCGATTCTATAAAAGTGAATTATGGTACATTAGATACATCATTGGTTTTACCCGGCACCTATACCGTCCTCTATTCTGTGGAAAACAATGATGGTGACAGTGTTGCAGTAGAGAGAACTATCGTGGTTATCTATATCGTGGAAGAGGTAACCGAAAACGTCACGAGTGTCTCTACCTGGGAAACCGGGTACATCTATATAATAAAGGCATCAGATTTTTATGTGGAAAATACCCTGACGATTCAACCTGGTGTTATTATAAAATTCAATCCAGAAATCGGGTCATACCTTATGCTTGGAAGTACGGGTACCATCAGTGCAGTGGGGACAGAAAGAAATCCCATAATATTCACTTCTATAAAAGATGATCTTCATGGAGGAGATAATAATGGTGACGGTACAGCCTCAAGTCCTGCCCGAAAAGACTGGGCTGAAGTGAATACCAATGGTGCCAGCGGTTCGGTATTTGAATTTTGTAACTTTTACTATGGCGGTTCAGGTAGTTATACCACAACCCTGGCTCTCGACGCGGGTTCAGTTGCAAGCGTAAAAAACTGTGTATTTGCTCATAATGATGGCAGCGAAGCAAAAGGCTGGTATGGGGCCTTAGATGCTTCAAAAGCAGAAACCGGGACCATCATTACCGATAATATCTTTTATGATAATATCAGGCCCTTATCAGTAGGGACCACTATTGATATTGACAACAGTAATGTCTTCCATAATCCGGAAAACCCATCCCAGACAAACAGTTTTAACGGCATATATGTTTATGATAATCGTTTTAAAGCAAAATTAAAATGGGCCGAAACCGAAGTGGCAATTATCATTGATGATAATGATTTATGGATAGAAGCAGAGGACCATAGCGGCGCAAAAACACCTACTACCCTCGAATTGGCTGACAGTGTTGTGGTAAAAATGAGACCTGATGGCGGTATTGTTTCCAGATTAGGGGCATCCGGAATCATTAATCATAGCGGCCCGGGAGTCTATTTTACTTCTTATAAAGATGATACGAAAAAGGGTGATACCAATGGGGATGGTAGTGCAAGTACCCCGGGAAGCCAGGATTGGAATGGTATTTATGATAATACGTTATCTGTTCCGGATCCGCATTATTTTACCTGGTCTAATATATTGTATTCAGTGTATTGAGGTAGTCAGAATTTATAAACTGCGTTATTGAGAATATGTTATTTATCAGTAACTAAGCACTTTTGTCCCAAATAAATCCTAAATCCTTTTATCTAACTCACCGAAAACACTCCTTTTTGAATGATGATTAACGATTAACG
>JADFYW010000061.1 GCA_015232855.1 Fibrobacteria bacterium | reverse complement strand
AAATGTTTTTTTCAAAAATAATCAGTTCTTTGTCGGGTTTGATAATTTTTCTTCCTTGCGAGTACGTCCAATCAGTGATGAAACAAATCATGCATTGAGTTGCGCTTCATCAAACGGCGGGAATTATTTTTATCAGCGGGGGCTTGATAATGCACATGCTCTCAAAGACTTGCATGCAGATAACAGGGCTTTTGCCGTGGATATCGTATTGGAATATGAAAATGACAGTTCAAAGAATATCTTTGTTGATGTAACCAAAGATGCGGGTATTGCCACGAACATTTCTAATACTACTATTGCTGCAGCAGATTTTAATGATGATAAATTTACCGATCTTTTAATAAGAGGGAAATTATATAAAAACAAAAAGAACGGAATGTTTACTGATGTAACGAAAACTTTAGGTGTTACGGGGACACCGGTAGCTAATGCTATTATAGATATGGATAATGACGGAGATATGGACCTCCTTTTTTTGGGCGGGGCAAAAAGTTATGTGTTTGTGATGGATAGTGGCAAGTTCACCAGAAAAGAGCTTAACCTACCTGCTTTTACCAAGATCCAGGCATTTAGTATAGCGGATATTAATTTTGATGGCTATCCCGATTTGTATACCGGGCAGATTTGGGGCGCTTATCCAGAAGCAAAAGTAAATCAATTATTTATTAATAATAAAAAGCTTGGATTCACTGACGCAACAAAAAACATGTATCCGAAATATGATGGCACTTGGAACTGGCCCGATAATAAATGGGACCCGGCAAATTATGTTATAGAGCGAAACCGGAATACCAGAGGATCTCAATGGGTTGATTTTGACAATGATGGGGACCAGGACCTGTATGTAGCGAATTATTTTCTGCATGCCGATGAATTGCTTGAAAATAATGGAGATGGTACCTTTACCGATATCGCCAGGGATAAAAAACTTGATTTACTTCCAAACGGAGGGTCAGGTCATGGTTCTGGTGTTGACTGGTATGATTTTAATAATGATGGTAACATGGACCTTTTACTTCCCCAGTTAGCTCATCCCTATTTTATGGCTCAGGGATATGATTTTCGTGGTACTCTTATCTATAGAAATGAAGGTGCACCGGATTATGAATTTACGGATTTAATCGGAAAATACCAGGATTATGCCGGCCTTGTATCTGATTTAGGGATTGAAATGGAAGAAACTCAAGCCGGCGGCGCCTGGGGTGATGTTAACAATGATGGGCTGGCAGATTTTGCATTAACCGTATTTTATGGCTGCCGGTATGTGGATTTATACGAGCAGCAGCCAGACAATACCTTTATACTTAAAACATTTGACTATGGTTTGGAAGGTATAAATACAGGCGCTGACCTTGTCTGGCTCGATTATAATAATGACGGAAACCTGGATCTGGGTATTGCACAGAGTGGGAAATTCAGATTATATAAAAATACAGGGAATACCGGTAATAAATATATAGAACTGGATTTGCGGCCGGCTAAGGCAACAACCTATGGAATTGGTGCTAAAGCTTTAGTATATGCAGACAATCATATATATACCCAGGAAGTTTCCACCGGGCATGGGGCGAAAATGCAGGATCCCTATCGTCTGCACTTTGGATTGGGTAAGGCAAAAAAAATAGATTCTGTTGTAGTTTACTGGCCCCACAAACCTCAATTAAAGGAAGTTTTTACTGGATTAGCTGTTTCCGGTATCTATGAATTAAAAGAGGGTGGTACCGTTTTTGAAATAAAAAAAGATGGGAATAAAGTTGTACCAATTCAGGCTTATAGAAACACTGAGGTTGGATTGAGGATAATTGTAAAACCTTTTTCCGGAAAAATTAAAATTAGCTTTTCCCAAAAAACAGAAGGACCAGTAAAAATTGAAGTGTTTAATGCTTTAATGCAGAAGAGAAATATTCTTGTTGATGAGTTGATGGGTAAAGGTGTAAATAATTTTGAAACGACTTTGGATGGTTATGCAGCAGGAATTTATTATTGCCGTGTCTTACTGGGGGGAATATCTGAAGTTAAAAGATTTATTGTTTTGCCCTAGAATCCATAAGTAATGGATGGGAAGAATTTATGTAGTAAGGTTTTATCTGACTGCAGAAAAGGATTTTTAAACCTAAAGTAGTTAATCGGGTAATCACAAAAACTGTTCTTTTGCTGAAGTGATGTCTATCCAATACATAGTCGAATACGGTAAACATATAATCGAATATGATGTGATATTAAAAGTGTTTATCATTCAGACTAATAATATTATCTGTGACCCTACAAAAATTAGAGTAAGACCGGTTGCGGAAAACTGTATTAGCCCTAGATTTGAGCCTATAATAAAAGTTTTACCAGGTAGTTTTTGTTTTATATGAGCTAAAAAATCCAAATCATGGTAAAATAGGATAAGAAAATTACACTGCGTAAATTGAAAAAAGAGTGATAAATGAAACTGAGGCCTTTACTTTCCTGTTAGGCTCAAATGAAGGTACCAAAAATATGTTAAATAATCTAAAAACACGGTATTCAATAGTAATCCCAATGTTACTGTTACTGCTAACAGCCCAAGGCTTTGCCAAAGCCTGGCAGGATATAAAGACGGTCCAGGATCTGTGGCCGGACTATGGTCCCCGGATCGAAACCTTGTTAAATAACCTGGATTTAACCCGGCCGGGTTTGGAACAGGTGAAAGCCACCTTTGAGGAGGGTAAAATTTATGCTGCTGGAGTGCAGTTATTGGCTTATTACAACACCTGTGAGTCCGGCAGTTGGCTGCGTCTTGAGCCTAAGACGTCCGGGACAGGAACAAATGCGTATGCCGAAGCTATGCTGCAAGATACGATTACGATTCAGGGTGTTACCGCAAAAGTGCCGCGCCTTGCTGACGGAGGATTAGACTGGACCTGGTATGGTCCGGATAATAATGGGGATTGGGCTTTGTTATTTACCAGGCTTCCTATTATATCGTCTTTGTATAGCGCATACCGTAGCACAGGAAACATCAAATATCTAACTAAAATGGACGAAAACCTGCGTGATTTTCTTATTCACAGCCTTCCTTATACGGGCTGGACGAATAATGCTAATGTTATATGGCGAGGTTTGGAAATAGCCATGCGTATTAATGTATTCAGTAAAGTATTTTATGGTTTAATAAATAATGAAGAACTTCTTCCCGCTACCCGTCTGCTTATTCTTTGTACGTTAAATGAGCATGGCCAATATCTGAAAGATTATCACGGACAAGGCAACTGGTTAACCATAGAGCTTGGCAATCTCACTCTACTGGGTGCCGCCTGGCCAGAATTTAAACAATCCACTCCATGGATTGATTACAGTCTGGCCACTTTAAAAGCAGACTTAAGTAAGCAGGTTTATCCCGATGGTGTGCAAACAGAATTAACATCGCATTATCATTGGGTGGCTTTGACGATGTTTGAACAAACAGTAGATGTTTGTAAGCAGGCCAATAGAGAGATCTCTTCTGACTTCACAGATGTGATAGAGAAAATGTGGAATTATTTGGCTTATAGTATGCGGCCGGATGGTTATGGCTTGTTAAATAATGATGGTGATAAGGTTTACAATCGGGACCAAATTGTAAGTGCTTCAACCAAATATGTTCGTCCTGACTGGACTTATATCGCCAGCAATGGCGAGAGCGGTGAAAAACCGGAAGGGGAACCGTCCGTCTATTTTAAATGGGCCGGACAGCTCTTAATGAGAAATGGCTGGGATAAAAACGCTCATTGGGGATTCTTCGATAAGGGTCCCTGGGGCTCAGCCCACCAGCATAATGACCACCTGCATATGTCCATCGCGGCTTTCGGCCGTGATTTATTGGTTGACGCCGGGCGTTTTGCCTATGACGGGCCCATTGGGATTAAATATGGTCCCTATGCACGTTCTTCTATGAGTCATAATGTAATTCTGATAGATGGAAAAGGTCAGGCTCCCAATCAGACAATGGCTACTGTAGCTAATGAAAACTATAAAATAGGTCCGATGCTCGATTATTCTTCTGGAGAAATCGGAAGTTTTGAAGGACTCACAGGTACTGCCAGTCACCGACGTTCAGTTATGTATGTGAGAGATAAGTATTGGGTCGTTATGGATAGGGTGAATTCGGACAGGGCTCGTACTATCCAGGTTCTTTGGCATTTTCATCCGGATTGTAATGTGATAGTAGATGGTAAATCGGTATCTTCTAATGATACTGACAAAGGCAACTTGCGTATCGTTCCTGTTGGAAATGTAAACTGGAGCGTTCAGATAGTAAAAGGACAGGACGCTCCAAGTATCCAGGGATGGTATAGTCATACATACAATGACGTCCAGAAAAATGCAACGGCCGTTTATACTGCCACAGTAAATCCGGGAACGCACTTTGGGTGGTTACTAGTGCCTGGCTATGGCCCTGTAGCAAATCCCGTTATTGATGTTAAGGAACTTGGAAGTAATTTGAAAATGAATGTGTCTTATAATGGTATTCATACTCAGGTCGAAACTGCGATAAATACCTTGCCCACAGAAGAGGCGGGAAATCTGGCATTACTGAGGCCAGCTAGTTATTCCAGTGTTCACTCGGATCCTTATGCGGAAAATAAGGCCAATGACGGTGACGTCAGTACTTTCTGGGCCTCAGGTCTGTCTTCTGAAAACGATGAAAATCCTTGGTACCAAGTGGATTTGGGAAGAGATTATATTATAGAACGTGTGGAAATAGTTGAACGACCAACAAATGATGTTCCAGAGTTTCGTACCAATTTTGAGATCTGGGGGGCAAAAAACGCGGATTTTACTGAACATACTGTTATGGGAGTTCAAACCGGCACAGATTATACCCATGGCACAACCTGGTCGGTGGATATAGCTGAGGAGCAGGTCAGCAGATATATCAGGCTTCAACGGATAAATGACGCCGGGCGTATTGCTTTTGCGGAAATCCGGGTATATGGAAAACCAAGATACGATAAAAATCTGGCTATACTTAAGCCAGTTACGTATTCAAGTGTACATTCTGCCCCCTACGCGGGCATGAAAGCCAATGATGATAATCTGGCAACAGAATGGGCTTCCCCCTCCGGTACAGCGGATCTGAATCCCTGGTATCAAGTTGATTTGGGCCATGACTATATCATAGATTATGTGGAAGTGGTAGCCAGGCAAAATGCAGATCAACCTTCCGGTAGGACAAATTTCGAGATTTGGGGAGCAAGGGATGATGATTTTGTTATGTATGATGTGCTCGGGGCAAAAACAGATAGCGCGTATCCTCACAAGGGAACCTGGGGCGCCTCTGTTGAAGGCGAGACTGTCAGCCGGTATATCCGGTTTCAGAGAACGAATGCTGCTGGCCATGTCGGTTTTTCAGAATTGCGGGTATACGGGAAACCTAAATATGATAAAAACCTGGCAGAAAAGAAACCGGTTAGCGCTTCAAGCATATGGAGTGCTACTTGGTATAGTGCTCCAAAGGGTAATGATGGTAACATATCAACAGATTGGGTCTCTGCTCCCACAGAAAATGATTCCGTGCCCTGGTATCAGGTTGATTTAGGTAAAGAGTATTCTGTAGGGCGTGTGGAACTGGTTGCCAGACAAACGTCCAATTCTTCCGCTTCCCGGACAAATTTCGCCATTTGGGTCTCCAATGATTCCACCTTTGGGGACTATACCGTGCTTGCCTCAAAAAGTGACAGTGCTTTTCCTCATCAGGGAACCTGGTCGGTTCCTGTTCTTGTAAAGAATGCCGGCCGGTATATACGTGTTCAGAGGATTAATGTTGCTGGGACCATGACTTTTGCAGAACTACGGGTCTATGGGGAAGAACCGATAATAGTAGGGAATAGGGAACCCATAACAAAAATTCTTTTTTTGTATGATATGTATCTGGATGCGACGGGTTCTTATCTGAGATTTAACGGATTAAGCCATAACACGGTTATTGACATATATAATATTCGTGGAGATAAATTGATATCCTCAAACGAGCCAATTTTGGATGTTAGCAGGTTGTCAAAGGGCGCCTATATTGTGAATATTCCAGGAAGGGTGTTTAAGCCGAGGAAATTTGTGAAGGTTGAATAATTTGAAATAATAATTACAAGTAAGCTAATAAATTTGAAATACTCTTGAGGTCCAACCAACTTTGGAATACAGAATTTGGATTAGGAAACTGGGCGCTAGGTTCGGTCTACTAATACCCCGTATCTAGAATTCAGAATCAAAATATAAGCCAGATATATTTTTCCAAAATTGCATAGATTCTGCGCAGTATTACGATATTTTACCAAAAACATCAAAAATTATCGTTCAGGCTATTTGTATTACCCTTAACACCAACAAAATTAGCGTATGAAAGATTGCTAAAAGCAGATATCTGCCTAAGTTTAGTTGTAGAACGAAATGCTCTTACCCTGATAAATTGACTTTTTATGCTAAAAGTTTCTTTGGAGTGGTAAAATGGCTATCAAACAAATCGAGCGCAAAAAGGGAAAGAAAAATGAAAATTAAATCGCTAATTCTTATTCAGTCCATTTTAATTTTGGCAGTTTTTTCAGGTATTTTGACTGCCAAAACTCCACCGGCTGGTATGGTGCTGATGCGGCTCGAAAAATTGCACAATGTCACCAGCAAATCAGCTCCGAATGATTACAGTTTTTCGTTTGAAGAACTCATTCAATGGGGAGTAAATGGGGTTCACATGAATTCTTATACGTATTCAGGAGGAACACCGAATAATGTTCCAGTTATTCAACAGTACACACAGCCTGAGTTTATCCATGAGGCACATGAGCATGGCTTTTGGGTGTGTGGTGGTGTTGGAGGGAACACCGTAGAAAGTATGTCAGGTTCTGCTCGGCATATGGCTGGGTTGGGAGCTGATTTTATTGAACTCTTTTGGCCTTTGGATCAGGACAATGGTTGTGTTGGTTATGGAGAAACCTTTGGTGAAGCACAATATCAACAGGTAAAAACTGTGGTTAATGGAGCAAAAGTTGAAGAGGATTGCCCTGTGCTTATTACAGACAGGAAATGCCTTAATACGTTCAAAGGTTGGGCGTCACTGGATGGCATGATGCAAGTAAATTTTTCACCCACTCATCTTACGCAAGTGTATCCCAATACAGCAAAATATAAAGCAGCGAATCCCGGAAAATTTGTAGGTACCTGGACATGGTTTTTCACAAGTGTTTACGATAGCCTTCCCGAACCTGAAAAACCATCCTTATATGCTGGCATCCCAGCTTATTCATGGGCCCCGGTATCAGATTTCACAACTTTGTTTAATCCGGCCTGGAATGACCATAAAAATGTTATCCTGTTTCCGTTTACTAAAAAATCAAAAGGCATGGGCTGGAGTTGGGGTGTAGACTGGGAAGCAAAAAAAGAAACAATCAAAAATGTTACTCAAATGGGAGAAACTATTCCAGAGTGGCAGAGTTTCGCACTTCTTGGGAAGGGCGCAGAACAATCAGCTCCGGACATTCAGGTGCAGGTAAAAGGCACTTTTGTGGGTATGAATCCCGCATCGATTCAGTGTTTTTACACTCTGGATAGTACGGAACAGCAGAATACAAAGTGGATAAGGCATTATAATGTATCGGCTACTGGCGAAAGTGGTACCAAGGATTGGGTGACTATTACCGCCAAGGGTGTACCGTTTAATCAGATTAGTCCAAATAATAAAGTGATGTTTAAAATTCAGGATACTTATGGCTATAAATACCATAGGAATCCACGTTACTGGAAACGGGAATTTGCGGCAAATATCACGGCCCTTGACTGGACGAACCTCAGTAATGAAGGAACGGTTACTTCTTTACCTGCGGACATGACTATTAATATTCAAAACGCAGGGGGGCTCGACGTTGCCAGCGTCACCAGCGAATATAGTACTGATGGCGGTGCAACATGGAATGCCCATGAGGCAAAATGCTCTGGCACAGCCAGTAGCACTATTAAAGAAACTGTTACCGTAAGTGGTGTTCCGTTTATAGAACAAGCTGCAGGTAAAAATAAAATTCGCTTTAGTATCAAAACATCGGCTGGAGAAACTTTGAAAAGTGAAGAACTTGCAGTGAAAGCCCGTTTGGCTCCTGTTCTTTCCCATCATGATGTGCTTAACAATACAGGAAGCATAAACATAACCTTGGGAGCCAAGGATGCTAAAGGCTTGAGAGCCGGTTCACAGCCATCGGCCCTTGAAGATGAGACCGTTGTCCTTTTGCATCTTGATGGTGATGTGAATGATGCCTCAGTTAACGGCTACCATGGGAAATTATTTGGGAATGCCGCATTTGTTGACCATGCCAGTTGGAAGACCGGAGGTGCCAGTGAAAAAATACTCTATCTTGATGGGGACGGTGATTATGCTGATTTTGGGTTCAGGGAGTTGGGCAGAAGTAGGCATTTAACCGTTTCTGCTTGGATAAAGGCTGAATCTGATGGCACCGCTATTGTGTTGGGGTCACAAGAGGAAAACGGGTCACTGAATATTGTGGTTGTCGGTACAAAAATTAGTATACAGGGATACAATAAAGCAAGAACATTGTTCTCCCTGGCATCCACTGATGGCAGCTTTTCTAAAAACGCCTGGCACCATGTAACCTTTACCTTTGATGGTACTACCGCTGGTCTGTATATTGACGGTAACCTGAAAAGCTCAGCAAATTGGGCTGCGTTCTCAATTTTTAAAACAAAACCTCTGCGCCTGGGAAATCCCGTAAATCGTAATACCTGGTTTAAAGGATATATTGATGAAGTCCATGTAATCAGTAAGGCCCAGACTTCCCGGCAGGTTGCGGCAAATTTTTATTCTGGTGCATATCGGTATACTATTGATGGCGGTACCACCTGGAGCAACTGGAAGAAGAGTACTATTGATAAAGCTGACGGTACCTTGGAAATGGCAAAGCTAACCCTGGCTAACGTACCATTTGAAACAAAAGCAGATTCCGTCAATAGAATTCAGGTTGTTGCCCGGGATATACCAGGTAACGTAAGCGAAAAAATCTACTATTATCTAAACGACTTTTCGGTACCTGTGGAGAAAATGTTCAACCATACAAGCGAATTAAGCCTGAGCCCGAATCCTTTCCGTTATCAGACAAAAGTGAGTTTCAGTCTTCAGCATCCTGATAAGGTGGATGTGAAGATATATGGAATGAACGGGAAACTGGTCAGAAACCTCTACGCCGGTATCCTAGCGGTTGGGAATCATTCTCTGTCCTGGGACGGTAATAATGCCCATGGCGGTGAATTGAGCCAGGGCCAGTATTTTTGCAAAGTAAAGATTGGGAACAGGGAGATGGTTAGGAAAGTTTTGATGCTGAAATGAGTTATCAGTAATCAGTTTTGAGTTTTCAGTTTTAAACAGTGGCTTTGCAAGGTTATTAACAAATGCGGAATACATTTTTTAACATAGTCAGTACTGCAGTGATTCAGGTACGGGCAGAAGGAAAGAACTTTACCTTTCCCGAATTAGGATGTATTGCCTGGTTTTGATTATGTGAAGGTAGAAAATAGCTTTGGCAGTTAAATGACGAAGGTGACACAACCTTAAGGAAGTATTAAGTACTCAATTATGAGTAGTCAATTTTAAGAGTGTGCTTAGCAAGTATATTAAAAATGCGAAGCCTCTATTCTTACTGATGACTGAATACTGACAACTGGTAACTCGTTTATGTAAGTATAAAAACGACTGAAAGGAAATAGGTAATGAGAACCCAACGACTAATAATATTCACATTCTTACTCGCCGGCATACTTCTTGGAACATTATACGCGGATGTTCCCAAAAACAAGTCGGTGATGATGGTTTTTGAAATTCCCCTACGATGGGGAGGAAAAAGAGGATGTTCTAATTTTTCTAAGTGTTTTGAAAGTCTGGTAGAGGATGGAATCAATGTAGTCCATATAGGTGCATATTCTGGCAGAGATCCTAATTATACCATGGCGGAAAAGGTAGAAGAGGCACATGAGTACGGTTTATGGGTATGTGGGGGAGTCTGGTTGCGGGATGGAAATGGGAGTGGTCAGCAATTTACAGAAATAGTCGCAGGAACAGGTTGTGATTATGCAGTAATTGATGATCCTTATGATTGGGATTGTGCAGTGCATAAAGAACCGTTTGAAAAAGCAGATTTTGACGCCATTAAGGCTATTGGCAATACCGCTACACTGCATTCAAGTTTTCCTATTATTATGGGTGACGCTAATTGTAACTCAACATGGGCCGGCTGGGGAGTTGATGGATTGTATTCGAGAATATATGCGCCTGGCTGGGAAGCTACAAAAATTCCGGCTATAGAAGCCTACCAATCAGCAAATCCTGACAAATTTACAGGTTCATATATATGGTTGAAAACAAATTATGCCGATAGCTATTTTGAAAGCTGGTTTTCCAGTGTTTGGAATAAGACTGGAAATGTAGGGTTATACCTGTGGGACAGAGATGGCCCTGGGAATGCTGATGTGGGATATGGTTCCAACTGGGTCCATCGAGGGCCTTACATAAGGAGCGTGACGGGAAAAAGACAAATCCTTCCTGTCTGGCAAAATTTCAGGGCCGTTGGCGGGACAAGCGTTGAGGTCCAGGTTCAAAGCACGATAGACGGGTTTGACCCTGCCAGTGTGCAGTGCTTTTATGCGGAAACGACGAATAAATGGATCAGGCATAAAAATGTAAGTGCGACTGGCACAAACGGCACGAAAGACTGGGTCACCATCACGGCAAAAGGCCTGCCGGCAGGGACGGTTATGTTTAAGATTACCGATACCTATGCAGGAAATTATTTCCGTAGTCCTCGTACCTTCAGGTATACTGCAGCTGCTGGTAATACCGCTTCCCGGTGGACCGCGCAAAAGGGCCCTACAATAATGAAGACTTTGGAAACAACCAGTTTATCGGGGAACTTTCTTTTGACTGTACAAGATACGGTAAGTGGTTTAAATGTTGCTTCATTAACCTGTGAGTACTCAACAGATGGAGGAACAACCTGGCAGACTCATACGGCTGAAATTACAGGTAACGAGGGTTCTAAAGGCAAAGAAGTTGTCACCATTAAAGATGTTCCTTTCAAGGAAGAAAAACCGGGTGTAAATAAACTTCGTTTAAATATTAAAGCAGTTGCTGGTAATGACATAACAAGCGAAGAATATAAAGTAAAGGTTCAATTAGCCCCCGTATTTGAAGGGCTGTATGCTTCAGCTGAGAATGGTAGTAACTATGATTTTGGTATAAAGGCAACTGATAATGTGGGTGTGATCCTGGGTTCTCAGGACGCTCCGGTCCGTGACGAAACTATGATTTTGTTACGGATGAATGGTGATGCAAATGATGCTTCCGAAAACGGTTTTAATGGCAAATTATATGGTGGGGCCAAGATTGAAGAAGTTGATTCCTGGAAATCCACAGGTGGCAAAGAAAAAGTATTGTATTTAGACGGTGTTAACAGCTTTGTTAATTGTGGACATGGCCAATTGGGTCGTTCAAATGAAATAACATTAGCGGCCTGGATAAAAGCTGAAAACACAAATACTCCCATTATTTTGGGCGGTCATGAAGAAACAGGCTCTATGGAAATTATGCCGGGCGCTACTAATGTTCAAGTACAGGTTTTTAGTAATCCCAGAGCAGGGTATGCCAGATTAGTTTCTGCAGAAGGTAGTTTTTCTCAGGGAGCCTGGCATCACATAGCCGTTACCTATGATGGAGTGTTGGGCCAGATATATATTGATGGTAAACAAGCCGGAGAAGTGGCTTGGAATGGGCTGGTGATAAATTCCTTTATGCCATTTATGCTTGGAAGGCCGGGTAACCGTTCACGGTATTTCAAAGGATATCTGGATGACGTTCAGTTGATTAGTCGGGCGCTTACAGCCACAGAAATTGCCAATGATTATTTTTCTGGTATGTACCGGGTCTCCAAAGATGGCGGTTCTACTTGGGGGACGTGGACAAAAAGTGACCTAAGCGGGACAGGTGTTTCGGCCAAATCGGCAACGTTTTTTCTGAAGGGATTAAATATTTCTAACAAGACGGATTCTCTTAACAGAGTACAAATTGCTGCCAGAGATATATACGGTCACCCTGCAATTCAGGAGTATGCTCTCACCGCCGGTAGTTTTGTACCTGTCAAAAAACAGGTATCTCCTATGAATGATATTAACCTATTTCCTAATCCATTCAGTAGAAAAACAACATTGACCTTTTCCCTTGAAACTTTTCAGAATGTTCAACTTGATATTTACACAGCAGAAGGGAAAATAGTCAGAACATTAAAAAGCGGTTTATTTAAACCAGGTCCTCATTCTATTTCATGGAATGGAAAAGATAACAATGGCAGGAAATTGAAAAGTGGACAGTATATCGCCAGAATAAAAATAGGACAACATAATATGGTTAAAAAATTATTGATGATTCGATGAATATGAAAGTTTTAACGGTTCTATAGCAAAATTTGTGGGTAACTACAACTAATTGGTTTTGTTTTAGTTTTAGTTTTGCATATTGGAATACTGGAGTGTTGGATTAATGGGTGTACAAACAAGAACAAATACAATATGTGAGTTTATAATCATTCCTTTAAATGGCAAAAAACTGACTATGACATTTGTCCGCTTCTTTTCAAGAACAATTATCCAGAAAATAGTTTCTTACATTCATTTTTCAGCCATTTATCCAGTACTCCATTACTCCAGTACTCCAAACATTACCCAAAGATTTTGCTCAGGAACCGTTTTGACTTTGTGCTTATTTTTTGCTGGCAACTTATTCAGCCAGGATATTCTTATCAAAGGGTCGGTCTTTGATGAATTCGGAGGGCCGATTTCTTCTGCAGTGGTTCGGTTGGCCGTTTCAGGTCTTGAGGATACAACCGATACGAGTGGTTATTATGAATTGAAGAGGATAGCTACAGGGGTTGATTATGAAAACCGTATATCAACCGACCAAGCTGTTTACAATGCATTTGACTTATTGGGAAGGAAACTATACGCAGGAAATGATCGTCAATTCATCCACAGAAAGTTTCAACACTCCGTTTACATCCTTCGTTCCCCTAATGAACCCATTGTTGCACCACTAGTGAAATCATCCGTATTTTTGGACACCATGATAGTAACAGCAGAGGGTTATCTAACAACAACAAGTGTTATTGATAAAGCCACAGACAGCATAGATATCACCCTTTCCAAAGTGGTAATTGAAAATCGGCTGCAGGGGTTGATTTCGGGTGATATTCTGGCTGGTGTGACTATAAATATAACTGAGGCTGACACTGCGGACACGGTAACTAACACTGATGGTGTATTTGCTTTTTCCGGACTAAAAAATGGTACGTACACGGTTACTCCCTCTCTTGCGAATTACACATTTACACCTGAAAGCCGGCAGGTGACGCTGGCGGGTGAGGAAAAAACGGATGTCAATTTTGTAGCAACGATTTTAACGTTACCAACCGTATCCAGGTTCCAGGCGGTGATGGATAACGGAACTTATGTAACGGTGGATAATATTTCCAACTTAACTGAGGCTGCTGTAGGTAATTTAGTACTGGCGGCGGATCGCTCCACCCAGGAAGACTGCCCCTACGATGCTACTCCCCACAAGGGGCTGTTTCAAGCAGGGGATAGGATTGTAGTGACCGACTATTATCTCGCCTGGTTTGACTACACGACCAATGATGGACTGGCGTTCGCAAAGCCACCTTATAGCCAAAACTGGGAAAGGTCGGGTTCCCTTGCAGGGTGGTGGACACTTAACCCTGCAACAGGCACCTTCCGGTATAACAAAATAGGTCCCAACGGTTGCGGAAACTGGGCCCATAATGAGTTGATCCCGGGTTCTGCGTCTCCTAGTCAAGAGCAGCATTGGTGGGACAAATTCAGTCCGCCGCTGGAGCATACGGTTGTATTTCCCTATGGGGACAGTTATATATTTACATCCTATCCCTACGCAAAGCAGGGCCCCAATAGTGATTATGTTATAAAATCCGATGGGCAGCAAAATGCTCAGGGGTTGCACTATGTCACTAATGCCCGGATGACAAGCTGGAAATACGCCATTGATGTTACTGACGAAAACGATCAGAACGGAATCAGCAACTACCTTGTGTCTTCCATGGAGTACATCTGTCGCGCGCGGGATGTCAAGGTCATTTGGAAAGTCATGCCGGGTCTGGCTGACGTGACGGTAAATAACTTGTATATATTTCTGTGGACGGCATACTCCGGCCAGGACATGGACGGCACATCCTGCGATTTTACGGGGGGCTCACAGTGGCCTGGAACCGTTTACGGCCACTACCGATATACTCAAAGTTCTTTGAGTCTAAGAGATAACTGGGGTACTACCGCCGCCCCAAACCAGGTTATGGCCATGAAACTGGGTGACGTCTGTTCCGATCCCTATGTAAATATCGATGTAGTAACCAGACCGTTATTTGAAGTTACCGACGGGTCCTACATCCGCATAGGCGAATCACCTACCTTGGCGCAAAATTTTCCCCGGTGGCAACTCACTGTTTTAGGTGAGCCGGGGGCGGGTGCCGGCACCTATGAAGACCCGGAAAACTTCACTTTTGCACATCTGATAAACTGGAATGAGACCCATGATGGCACTTTGGGTTTTGGTGTGGGAAGAGGGCCTTTTAACGACCCAAAGGATTATTTCAAGTTGACAGCTGGTCGCTGGTACCAGTCGGTTTTACTTATTGGTACGAATTTTTAGAAGATAGATATGAAATTATATACCATAGCGAGAAAATATACGGGGATTTTAGTACACAGAGAGAAACATAAAAATGAGGGAAGTAAAATAATAAATGTTCTTATTCATTTGTCTAAAGACAGGGCCAGCTGTGAATTTCGTCAGTGTGTGTGGCGTAGCATGAACGGAATTCCTATTGTCGCTGCATCAAATGGGCTGAAAAGCTACGGCGCAGAACAGAGCGGCTTTTTGTTTACAAACAGTTTTTTTTAGGACGATAGTGCGAGACCGTTTCTTTCTATTAAACAAGGAGAAGGAACAACAATGAAACTGGATGGTACTCTGACCGTAGCCAATCCTTCCGGGGTGAAGATACTCAGGTATCCTTATGCAAGTTGGCCCTTACCTGACAGTGTAAACGGGTTACAAAATTCTGATTTTGAAAATGGTACAACAAAATGGGTTTCTGTAGGGGTGACGGGAATAGCTTCTGGTATGGGATACAATGGAAGTACTGCCATGCGTATGGGTAAGACTGATTCTTCATTATCCGGTACGGTTTATCAGTATTTTCAACCTAAAATTAATCACCTCTATGTTATCAGTTTTTTAATGCGCGGAGATTCAACCTCACAGATGACCATGGAGTGCAACACTCTGGAAAATGGAAAATGGATCCAACGCTGGTATCGGTATGATGTACCAAGTGAATATACCGAAAAACGAGTTACGGTATATTTTGACCATCCTTATACCCGCGCACGGATAATGCTAAATACGAAGAAAGGAGCGGTTTATCTTGATAATATAGTCATCAAAGATGCGGGAGCTGCTGATGTACTTGGCTCAGGAGGCTTGCAGGAGTTGACTGTTAGAGAAGAAAAAAACTGGGTGTTACCTTCCGTTACAGTAAAAACCGGCACGGAGAATGCTCAAGAAGGACTTGTGCCCGGAACCTTTGTGGTTTCCCGCAGCGGCGGAAATAGTTTTGTTCCGCTTGCGGTTGCCTATACGGTTTCCGGTACCGCATCAAAAGGTCCGGGAACCGCCAACCAGGATATGGAAGCGTTACCAGGCTTCGTGATGATTCCTGGTGGAAAAGCTGATACAACGATAAAAATTTCAGCGCGCAGGGACACCTTGTTTGAGAGTAAAGAAACAGTAGTGCTCACTTTGGAAGCGCGGGAGGGATATTATGCATTAGGAACGGCAACGTCAGCTACGGTGAACATTCTGGACATGACGAAAAAGGGGTGCATGGATACGGCTTATGCGGTTTATCTGCTGCAGTGGAAAATGAGCGATTTAGTCCGGCAGAAGAAATTTGTGCTGGAGTGATTGGATGTGTTAACTATAAGGAAAAAAAATGACTGAAATTGCAAAAAAAATCATTTTAATATTTTTGGTTTTTATCGCCAGTGATATTTATTCACTGACAGTAAACGCTGCCGATTTTGGCTGGAATGCCACAGACGCTACGGAGGCCCTGCAGAAGGCAATCAACAGCGGAGTGGACACAGTGCTGGTACCAAAAATGAAATCGGACTGGATTGTGCGGCCAATTTTTGCCCGTTCTGACAGCCAAACGATTATATTCGAGCGCGGAGTGGTGCTGATGGCCAAAGAAGGGGAGTTCAAAGATATTCATGACGGCTTATTTACCATTGGAACAAGCTATTCAAAAGCGGCGGATACAACCCTGAAGTGCGGGGTTAAAAACGTTACTCTAGTCGGCTATGGCGCGTTTTTTCGAATGCGTAAAAAAGATTATAGGGACAGTACAAAATATATAAAATCAGAGTGGCGACATTGCCTCACCATTCGGGCAGTCGCCGATAAGCCAGTCGAACATATTAAGGTTTTTGGTATACAGATGGACTCAAGCGGAGGCGATGGAATGATAGTGAGTGGCCGCGCGTACAGTGGCAAGCTGCCATGGCAGCCGGAGAATGTACTTGTACGGGATGTGGTCTGTAATGACAACCACCGGCAAGGAATAAGCCCTACCAGCGGCATAAATGTAACCTTTGAAGATTGTGTGCTGGAAGGTACCCGCGGAACTGCACCGCAGGCGGGGGTTGACTGGGAGCCGGATTGGCAGCGACTGGTAAATGGAAAAATGATAAACTGTCTGATGCTTGATAACAACATGCACGGAATTGATATTTATCTTATGAAGAAGTCCCGTCCGCCGGATATAAGTCTATCATTTTTTTATTGTCATTCGGCATCATCCTGGGATACTACTATTTGGAGCCAGCCAATGGGAACAACTATTGCAGCCATTTTTGATAATGGGCCACCGACAACCATTTCATTTACCGGTTGTTCGTTCAGTACACAATTGCGCCATTCACTAGTTATACAGAATGTGAGTTCGTTATTAGCAAATATCCAATTTACTGATTGTATCTTTGATCGAAAAAGAATGTATAAATATTATCCCATTGAAATACGCACCTCTGATACCACGCGGATGGTTTCTTCGGGTGGGCTGACATTTGAAAATTGTGTTCTGAATTTCGAAAGAAATATGCCATTTATTCGTTTTATCGATGGTGGAAAGACGGGGAAGGGTATCCGTGACTTGAGCGGAACAATAACGGTGAACAATCCCTACCAGGCAGGCATGAACCTGGGGGCAGATACTAGCAATATTACGTTAAAGGTTATGCATAATAAGACCCGCGCTCCCTATGTAAGGGTGGCGTTACCCAACCATTTGGCTGAAATTACCGCACCCGCCAAAGTGAATTTTTCTGCAACAGCCTGGGACGCTGATGTGGATACGCTTAATGGTAAAGGGATAAAACAAGTTGTCTTTCTGATTCGGAAAGGCATGACGGTTATTGACTCACTTGTTGATTCAATTGCACCTTACCAGGGAAGTATTGCAACAACGGGACTGAAACAGGGAATATACAGCATCTGGGCAAAAGCGGTTTCACAGGAATTCGGCAGTATTGCTGTTGATGTCCAGGCGTTCAGGTTGGTAACGGATGAATACGCCCCTCTTTTTACCCGGGGATGTACGGATTCAACATATCTTGGCTTTGACCCGGAAGCAATAATATCTGTTGTTGAGTCCTGTGGAGAAAAAATCATGAGGGGCTGCATGACAAAAGGTTTTGTGGAATATGATAGCCTTGCTAATGTACAGGATACTGCGATATGTAAAACCGTGGGCATTGAACTAATAGATATCAGCGAAGGTTTGCGCATAAACAGGGCAAACCGGACGTTGGTAATTTCTCTGAACGGCGAGTATGAAATAGCCTGTTATGATATACAAGGAATCTCTCGTTTTGCAGCGCAAGGTGCTGGCACACATAGGTATTCACTCAAAGGGTTAAAGGGGAATGCTGTCTATATCTTACGGTGGAAACACCAGGGGCGGGAGGTACAAAAGAAATTTATTTTGGAATAATACCAGGGATTGAGTAAAAACATTTGAACGAAGTAATTATATGATAAAAGAGAGCAAGGCCATTTGCTGGCCGATGGAACGTTTTTCATTGTAGGGGAGTACTGGTACCAGTCGATTTTACTTATAGGTACGAGTTTTTAGGAGATAGATATGAAATTCTACATTACATTATTTGGGCTTTTATTGTGTTCACTATCCTCTGTTTATGCAAAGGATTTTAAAATTGAAAATGATGTAGTTGTATTTGATTTTGAAGAATACATGGGGGAAGGGCACAGGACAAAACCCCAGTTTTATGCGGATGCTATTTACTTTCTGGTGGCCCTGCAGGGAATCGTAAATAGAGAGGCTCCTAATCTTTTTATTATAGCAGCTTATAATATGTTTGAAGCTCAACTTGAGAATGTTCATGGAGATGAATATTCAGACAAACCACTAACTCAGTTGGATACATTATGGTTGTCTTATTTTGAAAAAAAAGGGTATATCAATGACAGTATGCTTGTAAAGACAATCTCTTTTAAAGAAGTTATTAATACCTTTAAAGATAAGATAAACGGTCTGGTGACATGGGACCCCGGTGTTCCCGCCAGTGTAAATCTCGCCCAAATGGCTGCAGGGGCAGAAAGCCTTATGCCTTTGAGATATAGCACAGATACTGCCAGTTTTTATCACTGGATAAAGACAAATTGGCCTGATATGCAGGAAGGTTTAAATTTAGTAGGCAAGTTTACAGGAACGGGGACAATAACACTGGCGGATGTGAGTATACCCAGTAGCGGCAGTGCAAAAAACGACTGCTACCGTTGGGCCCTGAAAAAATATCTTGAGGCAGACAAACTAGATCCGTTTTATCTTTGGTACAATGTAGATGCCAGGGATTGGAAGACACACACCGGGTTTTATCTCGGTAACGTTATACCGGGTTTTGGAAATTATAAGTCCGATTATCAACATTTGGGACTTTACAATGGAGATTACTGGATAGCAAAAAAAGCATTTATTCTGGATCTTTCTCCCTGGAGGGATGAAATTCCTTCAGATGACCCAGGGCAACCACTGGGGACTGATAGGCATACATGGGACATGGTGCTGGCGGGGTCCTATTTTAAGCGGCAGGGAGAATTTGGGGTAGGAGCAGGTTTTATTACCTGGTGGCTCAAGTATACCAATCTTGGGACTTTAGGAGGGAAGCATGGCCCGGTAGACGGAGAGTGGGAATTTGTGCGTATATTGACATCTTATAATATGGCAAACGATGCTGATGCCGCGTTTGGAATTTCAAATTCATCATTTTATATGCATCTTCCCAAATTTACCGGTGAGCAATCAAAGGTAACTTATCCTCCTATAATAGAACATAAAGCCGGCACTACCTATATAGGGTTATTTATGCTGGATTATGATGGTTCAGCTTGGCTCAATCAGCTTCCCACTTCCACTTATCTGGATCAAAAACGAGGTGATTTGTTTTTTAACTGGAGTATAAATCCCATTCTTCATGACCGTGTCCCTCATGTCCTCGGGTTTTTATATGAAAACAGGTCCTACAACGATATATTCGGCATATCCGAAGAAGGTGCCGGATATATTCAACCTGAATTTCTTGTTAGTAACAGAAAAGGGACCATACAGGAAAGTGGGATACCTTATTATGAGAAATTCGCCAAAAAATATTATGAAGCCTATAATATAAAGTATACCGCTTTTTATATTTCCCAGGATTTTTCCGGTCCTTGGATGGACATGGCCGCGCGGCTCAATCCCCTTGGATTTGGGAAGCTTGATAATCCCAATTTTATACATAACGGGACCCCAACGGCCAATCTTGCAAGTCACGGGTTTGGGTCCATTCCGCAATTTAAAACAGATATTATGAAGATTTATAAAGCCGCACAAAATGGTCCCACTGCTTTTCATGCCTTTAGGCTTGTTATTGTCCAGCCTTCATTATTAGTAAATGCGATTGAGGAAGCTCGTAAAGCTTATCCAACTGCAAATGTTAAAATTGTGGATGCCGCTAATTATTTCAGATTAATGAAGGGAGGGGACCATGGTAAAGTAGGTTGCATGGATACGGTATATCAGGACTATGATGCAGCGGCACTTATTCATGATGAAAACTTGTGTAAAATACCCCGGATTGAAAAGAAACCAAACCTCCTTAAAAACGCGAATTTCTGGAAATGTAATTTGTCTAACTGGGGTTTTATCACCGGTGAACCAGCGGGTGGTGGTGTTACCAATGTGGTTATTCCCAAGAGCCCTGAAAAAGCATCCGACGAATTTTGTTACTTGGCCACTAATTGCAATGGTAATACCTGTACTGATAACCAATCAGTGTATCAGGATGTAAATGTTTCAACAGTAAATTTGGAAAGTGTCGAATTTGGTGGTAAAATTCGGGTTGAAGGTAATACTGGAACTGGAAAGCTTGCTTTATTGGAATTGAGTGATAGTGGGATTGTTAAAGCCCATACCTTAGTAGTAGAAGTAGATACGAAATATAAGACTTTTTCTAAAAGAGTTGATTTGGATCCAAAGACAAAAACATTGAGATTTCAATTCTATTTGCATTCAGGCAACTATAACACCTATAGACTGGATGAAATGTATATTAAACCAGCTGATAAAGTGGTAGGAAAAATGAGACGGGCTGTGAACACTCATAACACATTTGGAATGTACCTGGATCCAGGGGAAAGTAAATTGTTTCTTACTGGATTAGTGGAGGGTCAAGTCGTCAATATATACAATATACGTGGAAATAAGGTTTTTTCCTCGAACGAAACGGTGTTGGATATCAGCCATCTGTCTAAGGGAACCTATATCGCAAACATCTCTAGCAGTAATTTTTTACCAAAAATGTTTGTGAAGTTTTAGTATAGAAATATCTATATACATGAAATATATTTGTATTTAAAATTGACTGTTTTGAATACAAATTTTATGGATTGTTCTTTTTTTCACTGCAGGAGTGTAATTGACTAAACAGTTTTTTTATATACTTTTTTTATGCTTTCACTGTATCAACGTGGCAATTGGTAAAGATGTCATTACTCAAGGTATTGTCGTTGATAGTGCCACTTTGCTCCCCATTTCAGGCGCATCAGTAACTCTGTTCCAGGACAGATCTCTTTATACTACTACGGATGAAGATGGCTTGTTTATAATAACACCTGAAATAACACAAAACCGCTCAGATGTGTTTATTTCAAATCCTGAAATATATCAGGCCGACCAGGGGATTGCCGTATCAGGTTTTGCACCGAACACGCTTGTTAAGCTAAGAATATTCAACCTTAACGGTCATTGTATAGCCATCCAAACAGGAAAAACCTCAGTAACGGGCAATATAACCTTTTCCCGTCTTTTTGCAGTACCTGGTATGTTTATTGTTAAAGTCAATGATTATCGTCCGCAAATCATTAATATATCTTCATCTCGTAGCCTTCTTTCTGTCCCGTTATTACGCAGTCTGAAAAAGTCACAAAATGAAAATATGATGCTTTTTATTAAAAAAAATGGATACCGGGAAAAGCTTGTACCAATTCCAGATTCTATCGGAAGCGTTGACACCATTTCCCTCACATCTATCGTTCAGCCAAAAAGTTCACTTTTGCAAAATGTAAAACTACAGTCAAATGGAATGCTTATAGCTGCAAACAACTCGGTTTCTTTGGTAATGCAACCTGACGGGAATCTGGTTCTTTACCGAACTACCGATAAAAATATTCTATGGGATACCAAAACATCAGGCCATGCCGGTGCGTTCGTAATATTACAAAAAGATGGAAACCTGGTGATATACGATGGAAACAAGGCAATTTGGTCAAGTGGACTTCATAGTGGAACAGGTTTCACGCTGGCAGTGCAAAACGATGGAAACCTCGTTATGAGTAATTCTGGTGGTGCTGTCTGGTCAACTGGCACACAGGCCCCCTCATGTAATCTTTCTTCAACACTGACCGGTCCTTCTCCACGTGCTCGAATAATTGAAGATGCTGTTTTTGAAACGGAAGATGTTATAATAGCTGATTATGATGTTACCGATTTTGGAGCGGACAAAACGGGGCTGCTTGACGCTACCGACGCCATGCAGTCGGCAATAGATGCCTGCTTTAGCAGCGGAGGAGGCACCGTCTGGGTTCCTGCAGGGGAGTATAATATCAGTAGTACCATCTTTGTGAAACCTTTTGTCACTTTACGGGGAGATTGGCGTAACCCAGACAGCGGAACAGGCAAATATGGAACGGTTATTAGGGCGGTAATGCCCAGCGGTGAGCACAGCTATTCTCTTTTTATGATTGGTGGAAGTGCTGGCGTCAAAGGTATGACCATTTTTTATCCTAACCAGAATATTGTCAATCCTGTAAAATACAACTACACTTTTTACATTCCTGGCAACGAAGCTCCAGACAGTTATATGATGGCTTCTATTCTTAATTGTACCATGCTGAATTCATACAAGGGTATCGGTATTACAATATGGGGAGGAATGCATGAATGCTCGACCGTGCGAAATGTAAAGGGAACGGTTCTTTTTCGTGGGGTTGAGGCATATGACGGGGCTGATGTGGGCACCTGGCAAGATATAAAATTAAGCAACACCTATTGGGCCAATGCCGGAGAGGCGTACAACGCTCCACCGCTCACTTCCCTCAACAAATGGACTCTTGCCAATGGAGAAGCTTTTGTTATTGGAGACCTCGAATGGGATCAGTTTTACCGTATATCCTGTTCCCATTACCGTGTGGGCATACGGACCGTCACTGGTCGCAGGATAGCATTCGCCGGTGAAATTGCTTATGCTGACATTACTAATACAGAATACGCAGTCATTAACGATGTGCTCGACAGTCGATGGGGGATGTCATTTTTCCGTTCCACTTTAAAGGGCAGTGCTGCCGCCATACAAAATAATTCTGGAGGTTATGTAAAAACAACAGATTGCATTTTATCAGGAGGTACCTCCGGGACTGTGCATACTACGTTTCCAGAAACAAATTCCGCATCCATCCCTGCCAATAAATCTAAACACAAACCGGCAAGGCTCGGTCTGTTAAATGTTACTTCTTCCCCCTTTCTAGCACCATATACCTCTGCTTCAGAATTTATTGTTCCAACAGTAGACGCAACCGGTGCTATACAGGCTGCATTGGATTCTGCGGCCAAGGCAGGAGGAGGGGTAGTTTATCTTCCTGCAGGCTGGTACAGGGTAGAGGGTAACCTTAATATCGGTGCGTATACTGAATTACGCGGTTGTTCTTCAGTACCACAACGGGACCAAGCCGGAATGAGCAGAGGAACTGTTCTTTTTGCATATGCCGGAAAAAATACGGCAATCCCGGATGACGACCTAGCTTTTATTACGCTTAGAGGGAATTCCGCAGGAGTCAACGGCCTGCGAATCTTTTATCCAGAGAACAATCCTTTAAACGGATTAGCTCCTTTTCCATTTACCTTTAGGGGTATAGGCAATGATATTTATCTTATTAATATCGGACTTGCCAATGCCTACAATGCAGTTCATTTTCAGGATTCCTGTAACAACCATTATATTCGGAAAATTGTTGGTTGTGTTTTCAATAAGGGTATTGTAGTTGGTGCTGGCAGAGGAGGATGGATTGAAGGAGTGCTGACCAATGGAGCCGCGGTAAGACGTGTGGGATACCAAATTCCGGGATGGATTACGAGTAGCTCTGTAATCACCCATGTCATAAACGTGACCCGGAACCAGGAAGAATTGATTGTTGTTTCAGGAGCGGAAAATGAACAGATTTTTAATTGTTTTGCTTATGGTGCCAAAGTTGGTTTGCATGTTGTTTCTGGTAAGGCAACAGTATATAATTTAGGGACAGATAATGTAAAAAATTACGGTATACAAAACGATAATGGAAGTGCAATCATATATAATTTTATGCGGTATGGAGGTTCCAATAAAGGAACAATCGAACTTCATAACGAAATGATTATTCCATAATTTAAAAAGGCTTCAAACAGCCCGAACGACATTTTTGAGTCGCCGGCCAAAACCACATTTTCCTTATATATACATGATCTCCAGGGTAATCAAATCCTGCAAAAAACAGGCTTCTCCAAAAAAGGGTCATCCTGTATCACTATAAATAAAAAGTTGGGCAGAGGTGTATATGTTACCCGTTTAAAACTTGGTTCTAGCGGGGCAACCTCAAGTAAACTTTTTTACATCCACTAACAAATATTTCTATTAATACGTTTACACAGGGTAAACAATTCTTACAGTATGTTGACCTTTCCGAAAGCTTTTTTTTGGACTTGAATTCAGGTTATACGAAGTAATACCGGAACGAATTATACCATAGCTAATGAAGAAAAAAATGATTTGGGCATCACGGTGGGTCTGGGATATTGGCTGGACGTATCGTTTGGTGCGGTTTATATTCGGCCCAGTTATTATTACAGCCTGCTAAATTTAAATAGTGCAAAAAATAACCACAGGAATATAAGATTCCAACTGGGCTATGGAATAGGCTTTTAATTAACGATGACACTAGCAAAATTATTCTTGAACCTAATGCGTAAATTGTTTTTTCACTTATATTTAAAAGTAGAACGTCAAAAAGGACTAAAATGAAAGCATTATTTTTTGTAATAGCCATTAGTGTATGCTTGAACGCAAATGCGCAAACAGCTGAGGCAGCTAAAAGTATAACCGGCAAAAGTATATGCGGATACCAGGCCTGGTTTAGTTGCACAGGGGATGGTGGACTCAATTACTGGCGGCATTGGGGAGCACCTAAGCCGGGTAACCCCATGGCAGAACTCTTTCCGGATATATCGGAATATGAAGAAAACAGTCTGTTTAAAACAGAACTCCCGCCACTAGGAAACGGCCAGCCAAGTAAGTTGTTTTCATCATGGAAAGAGGAAACTATAGATAAACATTTTGAGTGGATGAAAACCTATGACATTGACGGTATAGCACTTCAGCGTTTTGTTGTCGACATTCTTAATCCAAAATTTAAACCCGGCAGAGACAGTATTACGGCCAGGGTCATGCGCGCGGCTGAAAAACAGCAACGGATTTTTTATAATATGTATGATATCAGCGGAACTACTACAGCTAATCTGGATAGTATAAAAAATGATTGGAGCACTACCATGATTGGAAAATTTGATATAACTTCGTCGCCATACTATGCCCATCAGGATGGTAAACCGGTAGTATGTATCTGGGGACTGGGTTTTACTGATAGAGCGGGAGAGGCTGCCCAATGTTTAAGTATCATTAACTGGTTCAAGCAGCAAGGTTGTTATGTTATTGGGGGCGTACCCACAAACTGGCGTACATCATCAAAGGACTCAAAACCAGGCTTTCTAAATGTGTACAAGGCTTTTGACATGATTTCCCCCTGGAGCGTGGGGCGGTTTGGAACCATCACGGAAGTGAATACTTTTAATACAAATTATATTGTCCCCGATAAGGCCCTTTGTGATGCAAATGGGATGGCTTATCAACCAGTGGTCTTTCCAGGATTTGCTTGGTCCAAGTGGAACGACGGGACACCTAACCAGATCCCAAGAAATAAAGGCCAGTTTATATGGAGACAGGTATATAATATTGCAAAAGCAGGTATCACCAGCTGTTATTTTGCCATGTTCGATGAGTATGATGAGTCCACCGCACTAATGAAAACGGCAGACAGTTATTTCACTATTCCTAAAGGTGAGTATTTTTTGACCTCAAGTGCGGATGGAACCTTTCTTTCGTCTGATTTTTATTTGCGATTGGTAAACAAAGCCGGGCAAATGGTAAATGGTACCATTCCTGTTACCCCGAATGTGCCCATTCCTTATTCTGTTGGTCCCGTATGGTTTAGAAGTAGT
>JADFYW010000060.1 GCA_015232855.1 Fibrobacteria bacterium | reverse complement strand
GAAGGGGGCGGTAGGGGGCGGAGGATTAGCATGCTGTGTGTCTTTTTTGGTCTGTGGCTCCTATTATTTATACAGCTAAAAAAAGTTCTATTTTGGTTCTCTGGCATTTAGGTTTTTAAGTTGCTTGGGGATCTTTTGTAAATAGTTGGCAAGATGTTTGTCTAACAGGCCTTCGAGGGGAGCGTCTAAATCTGTTTTTGCAGTTTCCAATCGGAAGGAAACAATCCATTCAGGGTAAGATAAACCGACGTTCCAAAAGATAAGATAAAAACCGATGTGTAATTTTCCCTGGTGAATGTTTGAGCGTTTGGGGAAAACTTTAACTGACAGTTTATGAACAAAGAGCAGATGGGTGTGGCCCAAAGGCCCTCCTAGTGTATTCAGTATCTGTTTCAGCTGCTTGGGTGTATACCGATCGCCAGGGCGGTATATTACCGGACTTGTATAGCTATCAAACCATTTATCATATGGAAGAGGAAGGGTATCAAGCAGAGTCATAATTTTCAGGGGACTTACTTTGTTCCCCTTTTCCAAATCTCCATGGGGAACAATGAGCTCTGTTGTAGCATATTTCATATTGTTTTTTATTAAGGAACGAAGATAATTCTCCATCCGGAATTGAATACCATTGGCACTCAACCAGTGACATGAGTCACATGGTATACTCTCGGAATAATTGGAAGCGATTACCGGAGGAATGCCTACCGAAAGAGCTGAAATGGAGTCTGTAGACCAGAAATGCTGAGAATCAGAAAAAACTACAGTATGAATCTCTACTTTGTCAGCGGCAAATGAATGACCTGCAGATAGAAATAAAAGACCAATTATTATCTTAATTTTAAATATCGATACCATAATAGACCTTTGGTGAAAAAGTACTCGAATTACAATGCTGATAAAGTAAAATTTTCCTACTGCTTTTGTGAAGGAATGTATCTGAAAAAAAACAGGATAAGCAAGTTATTAAGTGTGATTATATGCTTTTTCCTGAAAAAAAGAGGGCGAGTCCCGGTACTTCCGGAACTCGCATAATGACTAGGCCGCAATACTCGCGCAACGGACACTAATCGAAGCAATACTTAAGATACAGTGGTCTTATTAATTTGTCAAGGATATAATATTGGCTAATTTGGAGGAAATATGCGGCAATTTATGCTTCAGAATATGAAATTTTTAATAAAATTTTTTTTTAAACTACACTTGTTGGCTATTGAAGAGCATATGAGAAAAGGAGCTATTATATAGGATTAAAACCTTAAAAAAACGCACTACACTAAATCAAAAGAAAATAATGGGAATAACTATTAATTTGAGAAATAATAATACTGCTAAAGCGGTAGTAAAATTTATTTTCAGAAAGACCAATTTTAGCATAAGTCCTTTTTTACCTTTTGAAAAAAAGCAATGGTAAAGATGGTAAGGAAATAATCAAAATGCATATGAAAGTTGCAATGCTCTTGTTGTTGTGCATTGGCCTGTTAATCAATTGTGCCCGGCAAAGTCTCCGGCTATCTCTTCAGCACACCAATGCAAATGTGAAGGTATTAAGCGGACCTGTTCATCAGTTTCATTCGCCAGAAGAGTTTCATGAAATTTTGGGGCAGGGGCGGGTACAGCTGGTAAGGAAACAACATGAAGGAGAGGTCTCAACCGATTTTGCTAGTCAGGCTGATTCAATGTTCATGCCGAGCCCTTTTTTAAACAGCCGGAGTAAAGGGACTTTGAAACAGCTCTACTTAGATGATCCGTCTCCGGCATTAAAAAAATTATGGGAAAAAGGTGAGAAATATGGCAAGGAGGGAATGGCAGAAAGGGCTAGACATGTTTTTTATAAGGCTATTAGGAATACTCCAAAATATTTTAAAAACTATACTGTTTTTGGAAGATTGCTTTTAGATATGGGAGAGTATACCGAAGCTATTGGTGCTTTACAACGTGGGATTTCATTAAATGATCTTGATGGTGAGGCGCATATGTTACTGGGTGATGCTTATCTTCGCCAGAGGGATTATAACAAGGCTGCAATGAGTTACTTGTATGCCTATATGTTAAATAAGGTTGATAAAAGGGTCCAACACAAATTGTATTTTGCCTTAAATCTGGCTAATCTAAAACTTGATACCCTGGGCTATGTATTTCCTTTTGTGTTGGAACAAACGGAGCCTGGTCATGTTACAGCTATTTTTGCCAGAGGGATGCAGCAACAGTGGCAGCCGTTTGCTGAGTGTATTTCTTGCTGGAAGTATGATACAGATTATCGTGAAAGTATGCTGAGAGGACATCTGGATACACTCAATTTAACCATGTATAAAGAGTGCTTGATGAGCCAATCATTTAAATGGAAACAAATGCTGGAATTAAACCCCTCATCTCTGTCTGATGAAGCCTTCCGAATATATAGCGCTATTAAGGATAAATATATAAACGCTATTGTGTATTGGGAGTTTGGCTGGGCCTCAGATCCCTATTCCCTTTACTTGATTTCCGAACAAGAACGAAAAAATATAATGGATTATATTAAAAATTATCGGTTAAGTGGAGCTGGGTTCCGTGGTTGATTAAATGCTTACGGTTTGGGCGTTCCAGACTTCTTTTGCGTATTCTGCAATGGTGCGGTCTGTTGAAAATTTCCCCATGCCAGCAGAGTTGCGTATAGAGATGGCGGCCCATTTTTGTTTGTTATTAAAGAGCCGGCTCACTTTTTCCTGACAATTTGCATAAGCCTCATAATCTGCTAAGAGCATATAATGATCTCCATGGTACAAAAGAGCATCTACTAGAGGTTTAAATAAATCCTTATGGCCCTTTGAGAACTTTCCGGAAGCAATTGCATCTATTGCCTGTTTTAAACGCGGATTACGGTTATAGTAGTCCAGAGGGTTGTATCCCGCTTGTCTCTGATGTAGTACTTCCTCTGCGTTTAGCCCAAATATGAAAATATTTTCATCACCAACTTCTTCTTTCATCTCAATATTAGCACCATCAAGAGTACCGATAGTAAGAGAGCCGTTTAAGGCAAATTTCATATTTCCTGTGCCTGAGGCTTCCGTCCCGGCGGTAGAAATTTGTTCTGAAAGATCAGCGGAAGGGATTATTTTTTCTGCATTTGATACAGAGTAATTTTTGATAAATACCGCTTTGAGAAATGGGTGTACATCGGGATCATTGTTAATGATATCAGCTACAGAGGTAATCAGTTTGATAATGAGCTTTGCCATGGTATAACCAGGGGCAGCTTTGCCGCCAAAAATCACTGTCCTGGGACAAAAAGACGAGGATGGGTCTTCTTTGATCTGGTAATAAAGGGAGATAAGATGCAGTACATTTAAAAGTTGGCGTTTGTATTCATGTATTCGCTTTACCTGGATGTCAAACATTGAATGAACATCAACCTCCAGATTATTTTGTTTTTTGATGTAAGCGGCTAGCCTGGTCTTGTTTTGTTGTTTTACCTGCATCCATTCTGTTTGGAAATTTTGGTTATCGGCGAAGGGAAGAAGTTTTTTGAGTTCATACAAATCGGTGGTCCACTTTTCGCCAATCGTTTTACTTATTAATGTAGAAAGTCCCGGATTGCATAATTTCAGCCACCGTCTTTGTGTGATGCCGTTTGTTTTATTAGTAAAAGTTTGTGGACAGATATCATAGTAGTGCTTGAAAATGTCTGTTTTTAATATTTCGGTATGTAATGCGGCCACTCCGTTAACCATATGACTGCCGACAAGAGCCAGATTTGCCATGCGTACTTTTTTGTTATGGCCTTCTTCAATAATAGAAAGAGAGTGAATAGCATCAGTTTTATCAGGATATTCTTTTTTAATAAGTTTAAGGAACCTGCTATTAATCTCATAAATTATCTGCATATGTCTGGGTAAGAGGTGTTCCAGTAATCCGACGGACCACTGTTCCAGGGCTTCCGGTAATACGGTGTGATTTGTGTAGGCAAAGGTCTTATTACAAATGCCCCAGGCTTGTTCCCAAACAAGACCTTCTTCATCAACAAGTATTCTCATAAGTTCCGGGATAGCTATGGCTGGATGGGTATCATTAAGTTGGATGGCCACTTTGTCTGGGAACTCATTGAAGCTGGTATGGGCCTTTTTGTATCGGCGCATGATGTCCTGGAGTGTTGCGGCAACAAAAAAGTATTCCTGTTTAAGGCGAAGCTCTTTGCCTTGAGACGTGTTATCATTAGGATAAAGGACACGACTTATATTTTCGGTGAGTGCCTTATTTTCTATAGCCTTGATATAATCGCCGTCATTAAAATAATCGAGATTAAAATCCCTTGTGCTTTTTGCTGACCATAATCTTAAAAAATTCACGGTATTATTCTGATATCCGGGTACGGGCGTATCATATGCCATTGCCATTATCTCTTCGGTATCTACCCATCTGGACAGTTTTTGTCCGTTTTTTCCTTTTGTTTCTTCGACCCGTCCATAAAAATGTACAGGATACAGGTATTCAGGACGTGGAAATTCCCACATATTGCCAAGCCGTAACCAATTGTCAGGGGTTTCGACCTGGAAGCCATCTTTAATAGACTGAAAAAATATACCATAATCATATCTTATGCCATAACCCATTGCTGGTAGTCCAAGGGTTGCCATTGAATCCATAAAACACGCAGCGAGCCTGCCAAGGCCGCCGTTTCCCAGCCCGGCATCCCATTCCTGTTCCTGAATTTCTTCTAAATCATATCCCAGGTTTTTTATGGCATTCCAGGCGTTCTCATATAAACCAAGATTAATGAGGCTATTGCCAAGTGTCCGTCCAATGAGGAATTCGAGCGAAAGGTAATAGACACGTTTGGCATCCACTTCGTAATATTTCTGCTGGGTAGTAATCCATTTTTCGATGAGTCTATCCCGTACTGAGAGCGCGAGGCTCGAATAGTAGTCATTTTGGGTGGAGGTATATTTGTCTTTTGCAAGAGAATATCTCATATGATTGAGAAAAGATTTTTCAAGGGCAGCCACATCTGTTCCCTGGTAGGTTAATTTTGGTTTTCCTGGATTTGGTGTTGTTGGGCCAGGCTTTAGATTCGAAAAAAACGGCATGATGCGCCCTTTCAAAGTAGTTAAAGGTATAAGCTAAAATTACACTTTACAAAGGGCAATCGTGCTGTATATTTCAGTTTTTTTCTTATGTGATTCCAGAGGGGGTTTATCAAATAGGAGAGGTAGTTATCTACATTTTTACAATGAGGATACCTATTGCAGCACCATAAATAGTGCTTATCCAGGGGTTTGAGGTGATGGGGCAGGTGCCTGTGGTGCAGCCAATAAATTTGTAAAAAGCAAATCCAAGGCCTCCCCCAATTATTGCACCTAATACAAATTTAATAATTATTGAAATTGTCATAGAATCAGTCTCCAATACGGTCAATATAAGAATATAATAATAAACTAATATTCTGACAAGTAGAATAAAACAAACAAGCTACCGAATACGGGATTAAAGCTGAATCTGAATATTATTCAGTCAGTTGTGGAATTGTTTCAGGCTGTACTTAAGGGAATTCAGTAATTTCTTATCTTGATGATAAACCTGATGGGCCGTTTCAACAAAGCGCTCTATATAGCCCATCCAGTTGTCCATATCACCAATCTTAAAAAAACCATTTATAATGATGTCCCAATTACTACATCCCAGGGGGTCGGTATTGTATAAGGCAATAAGGGCCTCAGAAGCGTCCCGGGAGTCTTGGGCAGAAAGTCCGGTCCTTAATTCTGGCAGGACAATAGCCATAGCGAGTGTTTTAGAAGCGGATAACCATTCATTGTTGCTCATTTGTATAGCTGAACGCAGTGCGTTTTTTGGCTGGTGTAAACAGAGGTGTGAAGCTACCTCTCTTGATAAACAATTATCAATGAGCAACTGGCAAATAGTTTTATAGTCCTGGCTTTGTCTATCGTTTACATAAGACATATTTAAGTCAACAGTGACATCGGCAGAAAGATCTAGAGGTGGGATTAAAAACTTATAAAGGTTTTGCCGTAAAGGGCACATGTTTTTGTCATGCATAAGTATACGAAGTAAATCAATGCATCGAGTAGTGTGGTGTAAACAAGATTGATAATCTTTTTTAACCATAAATAACTGGGATTGAAAATAATGACGAAGGACTTGTGGCAGATAAGAAAAATGTTTATTAAAATACCGAAGGTTCAGAACATTTTCAAAGCTTGCTGTTGGTTGGCCTGATTTAGCGCATTCGAACAGCTTATGTAAAATAAGGCCAGGCATCATTTCTCCCTCAAGCTCAGGAAGGTCTGTCCATTTTGGTGAAAGGGTGGTTACAAGTTCTGTATGAGAATAACCGTCGGTTAAAAAGTTATTTTTAACCAGTGTTTTATATATCTGAGGCCTTGAGGGCGGATGTGAAGAAGAATATGTATCAACAGAAGGAGATAAAAATTGACCTGTGTCTCCTATTACTTTTTTAAGCATAGAAGTGATTTGTAAGCTCTTAGTTTGCTTTGACACTGCAGAAAGAGCCTGCTTTTGCATATGTATGAGTTTTTCAGGGTCGAGTAATATAGACTGTATTACTGATTCAAGGTTATCAAGAGTGTAAGGAATATAGTGTTTGTCTGGCTCAAAATAAAGTGGGACTTCACAGTTATCGGCTTCGATAAGAGGTATAGCACCACAAGCCATAGATTCATAGGTGCGCATATTGGCTTCACTTCGAATGGAAAAATTCCATACAAGTTTGCTTTGATTTAATAATCCGACATAGTCTTCTCCAAAAACCTGTCCGATGTAAACTGAAAACTTTGAGGATAAGCGGGAAAGCTTGTACAAAGCCTGGTTTCGCCGCCGGTGAAGATTAGGATTAAGATTTCCACAAAAAGATATATCAAAAGGGCGTTCATTTATGTTTCTATCTCCACCAGAAAGTAAATGAAAAATTTCAGGACTATGCCCAAAAAAAGGCTGGTGGAAAATATTTGAAACACCGAAACTCCTTATGGTCTTAACACCGGTGAAATCCGTAAAACAGAAATCAAACAAAGCACAAAGTTCTTCGACATATCGAATACACACATTCCAATCTGTAAGTATAAGGACTTTTGGGCCGGAAAAGCAGGAAATGTCTTCGGGTACGGGTAAATATTCCGGTGAAGCAAAAACAAGTATATCGGGATATTCTTCTTGGGGGATGTGCTTAAACAGTTCGTTAAGTGAAATATATTTGAGGGCATTGACTCTCTTAATATGATAAGTGAGATCAGGTATGTAGTTGGTAAATGTTTTGAACTGGTATTCAGGGGGACCAGTAAGTGTGATGTTAGAAAGTATTTTCATCAATGGTCTTCAAGTTGGTATCGGATACTTCTAGTATAAAAAGTATAAAAAAAAGCCGCTATGGAAGAAAATATTAATACGTGCAAAAAAACTATAAATAACAGTATCAAACTTCGACTTTAATATAAAATCCGAGCACTGAGACAGCCACTATTGCCATCCCACAAAAAGAGAATGGACCGGGGCTTTCTCCGGGAATCAGCAGCCAGCTCAGGAAAGCTCCACAAACTGGAATTAAAAATTTCCAAAGATTCAGGTTTGAAACCAGTATCCCTTTTTGCCGCAATAAATAAAACCAAAGAGAAAAAGCTATTGCGGACATGACTGTTAACCAGATTAATGATAACGCCCAGTCAAGAGAAAAAGAAATATGAGGGCTTCCTTCAAATATAAGGGAAGTGATAAGAAGCATAGCGCCTCCCAAAAATATTTGCATTGAATTGAGTGCTACAGGGGTAATCCCGGTATCCCGGTAGTGGACTATGATATTGCCAATCGAAGAGGCGACAACACAAGCGACAAGCATAACAATGCCGGACCAGTATTCGAAAATATCAAAAGAGGTGGTAAGATTTCCTTCCAGAGAAATAAGTGCAATGCCTGTAGTACCTGTTGCAATAGCAAAGAGTTTGATATAGGTAAGCTTTTCTTTTTTGCTATACATACGGGAAATTAACGCAGTGAAAAGGGGGGAGGCACCGATGATAACAGCACCAGTGGCACCTGATACACGCTCCATTCCCAGATAAAAAAGCATGTATAACAAGAATATTTGAAAAAATGCGATTGCAAAAACAGTTAAAGTCCGGCGGGGGAAAAGAAAAAGATTGTGTTTGTAGGAACCCCAAAAAGGAATTAAAATAAGTCCCGCACATAAAAACCGGATGCCGGCAAACAACAAAGGTGTTGTATAGGGTAAGCCGATTTTGATACCGGCAAAAGCCGTTGACCACAGCAGGCAAGCGGTAATGGCAAGCAGGGGTGTCTTATAAGAAGTATACATGATGAATGTAGTATGGAACAGAAAAGGGAAATTAAAAATATTATCAAGTTTTGCTGATGGGTAATAATAACATCTGGCCAAAAAAAAAGGAGGGTATATTACTATACCACTCCAATTTTATAATACTGAAAAACTATTTTTTCTTTTTAGCAGCTTTTTTCTTAGCAGCAGGCTTAGGTGCAATTGCGTCTTTACAGGCTTTTGCAACTCTGAACTTCAGCACTTTTTTGGCAGGAATTTTAATTGATTCACCAGTAGCAGGATTTCTACCCATTCTGGCTTTGCGGGCTACAATAACGAGTTTGCCAATACCAGGAATGGTAAAACCGTTTTTGGCTTCTTTATAGGCCATGCCCGCAACTGCTTCTAAAAAGCTTTTTACTTGTGCTTTTGTGAGCCCTTGTGACTCTGCGAGTTTGGTCACGATTTGAGCTTGTGTTAATGCTTTTGCCATATTGCCTCCAGTTAAATTTAAATTATGACTAAAATATTAGAACTTTTGTAATGCTCCTGCATTATTTTTTAAGAAAAAGTAAATCTTTTTTTTGTATATGGAAATATAATTTTGTCTTTGATTAAATATTTTCTGCCAATAAGGATAGTGAGAAGAGCTTATCTCGAGCATTAATTAATCATTACAATGGCTCCCTTAACTTTATTTATACCGCTTCCCTCTGAACTCACAGAAATGCCTGTGGTTTTGTTAGCAATACCAGCTTTCGAATTTACATTCACACTACCTTCCAGGTTTAAGTTCACTCCGGCCTTAATGCCGGTGTCAGTGCCACTTTGCAGTTGAGTTTTTTGATCTGATTTAATATTCAGAGCCATAGCCTTTATATTTGTCTTCTTGGTGGCCGTAAGGTTAATGCCTCCTTTAGTGGCGTTAATTACAATATTAGGAGCAGCCATTTTAATGGCCTTTTTGGCAGATAATTCAAGCTTTCCATCAGAACTAATGGCGATGGTATTTTTTTTAATATTCATTTGGATGATATTTTTTCCGGCTTTGTCCTGTATACTGATTTTGTTGCTCTTATCATCAAGCAGGAGCATATTACCAGATTTGGTCTGTAAGGTAAACGTCTGATTTTTATCATCCATATTTAAAATTTGTCCCTCTTTGGTTTTTATATGCAGCAGTTTTTTCTTGTTGTCCATATGCAATTCATGACCGCCAGCCTTCCTCTGAATTGATACACTTCCTGGCTCAATGTTGATACCATTTCCTCCTCTTGAAGGACTCATATGCAGACCGTCTTTATTTAGTGTTGTTTTGATACCGGTTTCTGCGGTCTTAAAGGTGATGGTATCATTTTTATCGTCCAGGGATAATGAGTGGCCACTTTCACTCAAAAATAAAAGTCCTTTATTATCCTTATCATCATTCATACTAATAAATTGACCACCTGCTGAGGCCAGAGAAAGTTGTGTTTTGTTTGGTAAATCTTTCATGAGCATTTGATGGCCAGAAGCTGTCCTGATAAGGTTTTCAGTTTGATTAGCGCTGGTAACAGGAGAACTTGTTGAGGGATTGGGTACAGCCCCAAGCGCCACAGGACGGTCAATATCACCGTTTTCAAAAGCAATAACCATATCCGTACCCGTGTGCAAAGGAAAATGAGTGCCATAGTTCGGGCCAGCATATGATTGTGACAGGCGTACGGGACAGGAAGCGGTACCGTCAGTTAGGCCGCTCAAATCAAAAGGCATACGTACGCGATAGCGCCCATTTTCATCAAGAAAAGTATTTGCCCCTTGTTGGCCGTCGACTTTTGCTACCATTACTCCGGGAACATGGGGCTTCCGGGCGGTAATAGGCGGGCGATAGTTGATATGTAAGGGGATACAGGTAAAGTTATTATGATAGCCCTTGTCTGAGCCCCCCCCCCCGGTTACAGATGACTCCTGGGAGGCGCTATGGGTTATAGATGTAATAAGGTAGTGTCCTTCAAATCCACTTTGTGTTGAATCGCGCAATTGGAAAGAACAGCCTGAGCCGAGAGCTGTACAGTCGCTTTTTCCTGTGAGGGTTACCTTTTTAGCTTTAAAACTACCCTGCATCAGTGTTGCTTGACGATTAGCTTCATCGGTGGTGGGAATATTTCCTGCAAATCGGTAAAATTCTCCGGAGTCGTTTCCGGCGGCTCTTCCCAAAATATTTGATTCAGGTGTTTGGTAATTGTAATCTTTGAGAAGAACTTTTTCGGTAACGGCCTGATACCGTCTCATAAGGGCATACACAGAAATACCTGGTTGTTTTAAGGAGCCTGTGTCAGGATGTAAAATCAGGGCACTGGGTTCAGTAAGGCGTTTTGTGCTTTCATTATTGTCCGTTATAATTACCACTTCAGAATTTCCAGAGTTGTCAAAGAAGTAAAAAAGTCCCTCTTGTTCCAAAAGTCGCTGAATAAAATTAAGATCAGTCTCATTATATTGTATCGTAAAGGGTCTGGAAGTCAGCGGGTTTTTGAGTGACCATTTGTAATCTGAGACTGATAACCCGGATTTTTCCAAAACTTCATTAACAATTTCACTTGTGGATTTGTTTTGAAATATATGGCAGCGCGTGTTATAAGCAAGTCGTTTAAGACGAGGAACAATAGTGCAGCGATATTGGAGGCCGTTCTCCAAAGAGGGGGTTTCTTCAAAAGATTCTAAAAAACCAAAATATGTTTGCGGGCTTTTATTATGATAGAGGGTAAGGGTTGCGGGTCTTCCAATGTGCTTTTCTTGTAGGATATTATTTTTATCTGACAACGCTCGAACCGTAAATGTGAATGGATTGGAAAGAGTCTCTGAACCGAAAAAATCCAGGGCAACTAACCCAGAAACCCCACTGATGTTTAATTCAATCTGGCTTGTGTTTGCTGATGCCATATGCGAATTCCTATTGCTTAAAATGTTTTATTAAGAGGTAATCAAAAACAGATAACGTCTCAACAAGTTAGCAAAGAGAAAGAAACTTTATCAGAGAAAAATTCTGGTCTATTGAATAATGAATATTCCAGCAATGCCAGCTGCCAGCATCATAAGGTATCCGGGTAAAATCGCTTTTCGGATAGCTGGAGAGCCGGCAAATATTACAATACCACCCTTGGTAAGCGTATTAGAAATTGAAGCAAGAACTATAGCTCTGGCAGCAACGGTTTCTGATAAATCGGCGTGTACCCGACTTAAATCAGCTAGCGAAAGAGCAATAGCGTCAACATCTGCCAGGCCTGAGATGAAACTGGAGAAATAAATACCAGCGTTACCCAAATAAACAGTAGCCAGTTTAGAGATGATTAAAATTACTGTGAAAATAAGACCGAATTTTATGGCAGGGCCTAATTCAAAGGGGTTAGTAATTTCAATATCCTGTTGTTTATTTTCCTTTCCCTGGGCAATATACAGATATATGCAATAGAGAAGTCCTACTGAAATAGGAAACAGCATAGGAACAATTATTTGGATGGCAAGGGTCTTATTCAGTACCGCTACCTCTCCTATTACCCTGCTAAACATAACGGTCCAGGCTACAATAATAGCCAGAGCGAACGCTTTTGAAAGCTCCTGATTATTTTTGCTTCGCTGGGTAAAGCTTAAGGTAAGGGCGGTACTTGAGGCAATACCACCTAATAATCCGGTTATACCGATTCCTTTTCGGGGGCCTACCAGTTTTATGAGTATAAAACCAACATAGCTGATACCTGAGATAAAAACCACCAGGAGCCATATTTTTTGAAAATTAAAAATATCAAGAGGGGGGATGCCAAAGGTCTTATTAGGCAATACTGGCAAAACAATACCTGTTATTACGGCAAATTTGAGAGAAGCGAAAATATCCTCTCTGGTAAGCTTTTTCGTAAAACCGTGAAGTTCTTTTTTCATGGAAAGCAGAACGGTGGTAATAACACTAAGAGCAATAGCGAGCTTAAGATAATTCCAGGATGCTATAGCACCAGCCATCAGGGTAAGCATAACCGCCGTTTCTGTGGTAAGCCCCAGGTTTTGGCTACGGGCGGATGATAAATAATGACTGACGGCCAATATAATGCCGATTGCCAGAATCGAAGCTACAAGGGGCAGAGCTGAACCAAGAACCTGGCAACTAAAGCCTGCTGTGCAACCAATTAATCCCATCAAGGAAAAGGTGCGAATACCTGCTGCATATTTTTTGTCAGAATCATTTAAAGCAAATTCACGTTGGAGCCCTGCAAGGAATCCAATTGCAAGGGCGACCCCAAATCTGAGAAAATTTCCGCTGTCTTCCATAATCTGCTATCCTTAATCATACTCCTTTTTTCCGAAATAAATCAAGCAGATAACAACATATGAACCCAATTTCCTCAAAAATGCGCTTGAATGGGAAAAAATCACAAAGTATACGCTAAAGTAATATTATTTTTCTCGTATAATTTGGTTTTAAGTGGGTTACATGCAATGGATGTTAAAAATAGGTTTGGTTCTGGGAATATTGAGTATTATCTCAATTGTGACAGCAGATGATGCCGCCTCATTTGTTACAACCAATAAAGTATTTGCTGAAAATCGCCTTTTAGAAAACCGGTTATATCAGCCTGATTTACATTTTCTCATAGATGGTTATACGGCACATGTTAGCGATGATACTTTTAATACCCCCTCTGGAGGGGGGGGGCATTTTATATGGCCCAGACATTATCTCATGGATTACAAACCCAGGTGGGAAGGAACCGGGAAATTCAAAATACCAAAAAAGGGACAATATTATATTTATGGATCTACGGGCAATGAGGTGGGTGATCCTCATCTCCAGGAGCTCTATATTCAAAAGAAAAGAAACCTTGTCCCCATGAATGAGTTGTTTGGGGTTGTTACGCCCTTTCCCCATTGGACAATGTGGGTAGGGGGGGAGCAGGCAGATCATCTTTCTTTTGACTTAATGTCTACTCGTAAACACCTAGCGGATAAAAAAGATGTAAGTTGGTTTGGCGGTAACCGTCCCACTGGCAGTATGCTGAATTATGGTGTGCAGTACCAGCATAAAGATATCATCATAAAAGGCGGGATAGACAAAAATTGGTTTTGGACAACATCTCCTGTTTCAGGTTTCCTTTATCCCTGGAAAGGTCATGAAATCTCCACCGGACTTGCATGGTCCCCATATCTGAATGTTGATATAAAATATCGATTCTGGGAGAGTGGTTTAAAGGGATATACTAGCGGATATTGGTCCCAATGGGATAACCGCTTATCGCTAAAAAAAGATTTTATCAGTACTTCAAAAGGGCGGGGTGGTGCCGTTTCCATTTTTAAACCTCGACTGTCTGTCGGATATAAGCGTCATGAGTTGCAAATGGACACTATTGTCTCGTCCCATATGCACAACCGCTTCCCATTGAGGGCCGACCTAGAATATGAATTACAGTTACCCGATTCCCTGTTTATCCATAAGGCTAATGCTGATTTTCTTTTTGTGAATAAGAAAATAAACGCATCTTTAACGGGATGCTGGAGAGAGCAATGGAAAAAAATTTATGTTATTCAAGGTGTAAAGGCCCGATATAGGAATCCTGCTACGGATTTTTCTGATTTTTCCGAGCAGTTTTTCCCGGGGGATAAAGGTCGAGCCATATACAGCGCAGACCAGCATTATAATGGTCTTAATGTGTCAGGGGGGGGCGGAATCTTCTGGGGGGAAAAGTGGTATACAGATATTCGCGCTCAGACCTCTTTTAGCTGGGAGTGGAATATGCCCTATTTTGTTCCAGATTCAAATTTTTATTTGCATCAGGTCGTCCTTCGCACAGGCCGTTATCAAGCAATGGACGAAGGGCTATTCCACCGGTTAATAACTCTCAGCAGTACTCAAAGGCTGCCTTTTAATACCCTATTATGTTTGCAGGCAAAATGGCGGTCGTATAAAGAAAACTTCGGACAGCGTCTTGATTATTTGCCTTCTTCACATATATATGGTTTTCGGTTGCACTGGCAGGGGCTTACTCAGTTACATGTTAATCTTATTGCTAATTATGTTGGTAAGAAATCCGTCCGAAATTGGTATGCAGATGGCAGATTGTTCACGGTAGATTCGCATTGGGAAAATAATCTTTCTCTCGTTCAGACTTTTTTACAAGGAAAGATAAAATTACACTATACCGCACTTCATGCGTTTGGTAAAAGCTTTATTGAACATCCAAATGGAAACCTGTACCGGTTCCGTATTATTGCAGGCGGCGAATTGGTATTTTAAAAAAATAAGACGAAGTGAGTTTTTTGTCCTGATACGCAGTTATCAGTCAAAATACTCTTCAACTTCTTTATGGGATTGGAATAAAGGTATAAGGTTGAGTAAGCGAGTAGAATCCAGAACAGGCATTATTTTGTTTGAGGGTGAAAGAATGCCGAGGATAAAATTTTCTTTGGTAAGTGTTTTATGGAGATTGGCGAGTAAGCCAATAGCTGAGCTGTCCATGTGGTCGCATTTTTGGAGGTCGAAGATAATGTTACTCATGGAGATTTCCATCATATCAAAGAGCTCCCTTCTCACATCCAACAAAACTTTTACGGTAAATTCTCCAGAAAGTGTTAACAGGGTATAATACAACCTGTCTTCTGAAGTCATGAAAAAATCATCCCTGCTTACTAGTTTTGCCATAGGTTAATTTTACATAAAATCTAATTAAAATGCAAAAGCGGCAAAGATTTGCTTAATTTTGCTTTTTTACCAAATAATGTACTTTTAATTAAAATATATCAGGACCAATAGAGAAGATTGTTTTATCAAGACAGAATGGTGAGCCCCCAACAATACTCTTAAAATGAAGATCTATTTAGCAAAGACAAGTGGCTTTTGTGAGGGTGTGCAACGGGCACTTACTCGTACTATTGAGGTGATTTCATCAAAAAAAGAAGGGGATGCCGTTTATACCTATGGTCCGCTTATACATAATCCCCAGACATTGGACATGTTAAAACGACAAGGCGTAAATATTCTTACAAACTCTGATCCCGGGCCAGACAGCGAAATAATTATCAGGACACATGGTGTATCACCGGATGAATATAAAAAACTAAAAGCTGGTTGTACCCGGCTGATAAATGCAACCTGTTCAAAGGTAGCCCGAGTTCAAGGCATTATCAAAAAATTTGTAAAACAAGGGGGCAGGGTTTTTATCATAGGTGACAGGGATCATGCTGAGGTAAAAGGTTTATTGGGTTTCAGCCGGGGGCAGGGTTTGGTGCTCGGAAATCTTGCTGAGGCACAACAGGTAACAGATGGAAATAATGCACTCATTGTGGTTCAGACCACTTTTGAAGAAAAAGACTTTAATACCATTGTTTATTACATGCAATCTACATTTAAAGGAATTCGTGTTCATAATACGATTTGTTCTTCCACTCATGACCGGCAAGCAGAAGTGATTAAGCTTTGCAAGATGGTTGATGTTATGATTGTGACAGGAGGAAAAGAAAGTGCTAATACCGGGAGATTGGCATCTATATGTAGAGATAATGGGGTAACTGCTTTTCATGTGGAACACCCTGAGGAAATCCGTGACATTAACTTATCCGGCTGTGACATTATTGGTGTGACAGCAGGAGCATCTACTCCACGCTGGATAATTAACCAAGCATTGGAAGAAATTGAACAGCTGGACAGGCGTTCTTTCCGTGGTGTCATACGTCGATTATCTAAATTTACGGTTTACTCCTATTTATCTTTGAGTATTGCAGCTGCGGCACTCAGTTATATTTTTACCACCTTTATGGAAACAACCCGAGACTTCCGGTTTGCGGCGATTGCATTTTTGTATGTGTATGCATTAGGCAATATTAATGTTAATATTTTCGGATTAGAAAGCGGGGAAACTGCTGATAATGAAAAGGAACTTAATCAATTTTATCGGGCTCATAAATGGTGGTTACTCCTATCCACTTGTTTTGCATTGATTGGTGCATTGGCTATCAGTTATAGACTCAATGTGTTTAGTTTTATTTTGGTAGCGGCATCTATTTTTTTAGGAACACTTTTTAATGTGAAACTTTTTTCGGGGATGCTTGCACGAAAAACCGGTTTTGCAAGTCTTCGGGAAATCCCCGGTTCAAAAGATATTTTTATCCCTCTTGCCCTGAGTACCGTCATTGTATTGGTCCCTGCTTTCTCTGGTTTTCATGGGGGAGGTGTGAGTTTGGTTATCATCTCATTTTTCATTACCGCTCTTCTTATTTTTCTTCGTTCAACACTCTTGCATTTGATTGATATTGAAGAAGACCGGATTGTGGGACGGGATACGATACCTACTGTTTTGGGAGAGCGAAAGACCGTAAAAGTGATAACGGTCACGGTACTTGGTTTTATAGCTGCTCTGTTTTTAATTTCTGTTGCAGGTATTGGATGGCCGGGCTCATTTCTATTCTCGTTTAATGCTTTAGCAGTACTTGTTCTTATACGTCTTTTTAGAGAGCGCCTTATTATGCGGTATTATCTTTTTGCACTTGCTCTGGATATGAACTTAATATTCTCTTTTGTTGTGGCCTATTTTGGTAAAATGGTAATCAGCTAAAAGACATTAAAAAACGGTATCAACGGTTATATTAATAACGGGTGGTCCCCAACCGGGAAAGCCAAGTTGTCCCCGACAGAGAAAAATATCACGTCTTGCGATGCGAATACCAAATCCCCAGGAGTTTTTAAGTTGGTCAAGTTCAAAAGTATTGAAGTTTTCGCCAACAATTCCCTGTTCGTCAAAAATGGTGCCTTCAACGAGCCTTATGATTGGAAATCGGTATTCCAGGCATAATGCCACTTTTGTCCAGTCTCTGAAAGGGCTGGATGAATACCCCCTCATAGGTGTATCATTACTGAGGTTATGGAGGGCGTATACCGGGGCCCGGCCTTCATATACTTCATAGGCCTGAGCTACCCGTAATTGTGCGGCAATAACCTTTCTGTTAAATATCTGTTTTTTTAAATTATGGTATTTAAGAGTCTTTTTTATTTTAGAAAAATTCAGATCCCCCATTTCACGCTGTTCTGTTGGTGTGATTTCATACCGTTCCACTCCCAGAAAAAAGTATTTCTTCAGGGTAAGTTCCCATTCGTGAAAGTCTCTGTTGTCAGTCACCCAATGATACATCCACCAGAAATTTACATGATTGCCACTGGTTGGAATGTTTTCGTTGTTAACGGTATTTCTGTCAACACCCAACGACCAGGAGTAATCCTGAAAGGTGGTGTTTAACGCTCTATCATCCACACAATTGTCTGACGCAAAAAATGGGCCATCATCACCGCATGTTATGCTTGCAAGTCCCTTAGGTGGAGCATCAAATTTTCGGTGCCGGTAATGAAAACCGGACACAACATCCACTTCTTCAAAAAGGGGATGGTTAAATTCGCTTGAGATCCCCCAACTTGTGTCTGAGTGATATTTCATAGTTCCAGTTTGTGGTGGAGGTATTTTTTTATTTTTAACATTGTCTTGCAGTATTTTTATATTTGCGTTTAATTTTGAGCCGCCAATTTTTTTAGCAGAAAAGCGGTACCGCATTTTCCAGTTTCCGTTTACAAAAAAACTGAACGAAACCACAAGGCGCTCGGTGTTTCTTCCAAAAAGTTTTTTGTGGCGGGCGGTAAACCCGACAAGGGAGCCTGTTCCGGTTGTTATGACGAGTGTGGGATAGAGCATGATCTGGTTTTTTTCTCCAAAACTTATTAAATCTATTGCTCGTTCTAATACCTGTTCGTTTAACATGTAGCGTAATGGGGGTTTGGCCGGATACAAAGCGGTTTCTATAACAGGCACTACGAATTTTTCCATGGGCCAGGTAACCAGAGCCAGAACAGGGTGTGCTATGTATTCGTAAAAAATGTTTGTATCGTTACGGTTTTCGCCGGATTGTAATGAGTCAATAAATTCCTGCATTGCCACGTCTTTTTCCTGCTTGGAATTTTCTGCAGATAGAGGGGAGGCAATAGCCAAAAACAGGCAGCAAATTAATACGCCAAAAAAGGAATTAGATTGGCTCCATGAAAAAAACATGTCTAAAAAGTATATAATAAGTTTTAGGCAGGGCTCAAGAGAGATCTATCACTTCTTATGCTTTTTAATGATTTCGGTGAAAATTGACTCTAATCGCTGGTTTTGCAGCTCAGAATTATATTCCTTTTTTATTTTATTTCTGGCATTTCGTCCCAGTTCTGTCCGGAGACTATGATCAATGACCAGTTTTTCCAAATAATTTCCCAAGGCCAGGACGTCACGTTCAGGCACTAAAAATCCGGTTTTTTCATGTTCGATTATTTCTGGTATGCCGCCATGCATAGTACCAATTCCTGGTAAACCCGTGGCACCAGCTTCTTTCAGTACCAGGATTCCAGATTCCCTGTCTCCTGAAGCCGATACTACAGAGGGGGCCATAATAATATCAGCGGAATGCATCAGCGATCTGATTTTATCTGCTGTAAGCACACCAGGAAAAGAAACTGCTTCCTGAATCCCTTTAGCATGGATTAAAGTTTCATATTCTGGACGCAGTGGACCGTTGCCGACAATAGTAATTTTACTATCCGGGAATTTTTTATGTACCCTGGAGAATGCCTCCAGACCATAAATGAATCCCTTTTTTTCTACAAAACGCCCAATCATTATAATATGAGCAGGGCGGTGTGGTCTTTCTGTATAGACAAAATTTTCGAGGCTGATCCCCAGACGATGCAGGATGACTTTTTCTTCAGGAACCTTGAAAATATCTTTCAGCATATCAGCGATTTCTTTGGAGGCAGCCAGGAACATGGAACCGTACTCAAACATTTTTTGTGCATATATGTTGTATCTGAGGTATCTGATCGTATGACGGTTTCGGCCTAAAAGTCCACCGATATCATGGCCATGGAAGGTTACCGCTAATGGGATATTACGACTACGTGCAAAAGGAGTAGCTAATACTCCATTGGGCCCGAAATGAGCATGGATAAGAGCTGGGTTTATACGGTTTAGAGACTGACTAAAGCGGGGGGCCTTGCCCAAGACTGTATAAAGTGGTTTTTCCAGAGGGGACAAAATGGTCTTATGAGGATAGGTGAAACGATGACGATGTTCACCCTTTCCATAGGCAAAAACATGGGCCTGGAAATGATTTTGCCGTTGTAGCTGATCATAAATAAATGTTTCGCTAAAGGGGAGATAGGTTCCTACGAATACTGCGATTGTCTGTTTATCCATAAATCAAGAATCCAACAAGGATAAGTCAATCCGATCTCCAAACATTTCGGCGTATGCTCTCGGCTTCCATTCTTCATATCCGGCGCCATGGAAAAATGTAAGTTCACCGAAATAGAGTTTATCACGAATGGAATAAAAATCCACCCGGATATAGGGCTGTCCTTGTGCCAGGGTTTCTGCAATCTTCAACATTTCAGCAAACCGTTCTGGTCGCGGGATATGGGCTTCTTTACTTATTGGACGCCGGATTTGCATATCCATAAGGTTCCAGTTGGGATCATAAATATTCCGATGGTGTATGGAAAATCGCCCCAAATCTACCCCGATACATCCGGGTTTACCACTGAAGCAGTGCACCTTATAATCCTTCAGCTCTATTCCACTTTCATCGGTCATATAGGGTTCAGCGATAATCCTGGGCAAGATGTCTTTGTATTGCCACTCCCGAAAAAGCCAGTAATAATTTGTTTTAAGGCTTTTGTTGATTTTCTGGCGGGCGGCAGAGATATCAAGGGAACTTTTATCTTTGCAAATAACCAGCCCACCGGCGTCGTGGGTGCATTTGAGGACGAACTGGTCGGGAAGAACTGAAAAATCAATATCTTCAAATCGCTCCCAGACCCCCAACAGAGGAACAAGATATTCTTTCCCAATTATCTTTGATACATAATTTCGTACTTCATACTTGTCTGCCATCCTGATATATTCCGGCCGGCGGTTGTGCAGTTTTAGCCATTGCATCTTTTCGTTCACTGTCCGAGGCTGGTCCAGATTCAGTTTTTGGCCTGTTCTGCGTAAGTATTGTCTTTTTAAAAAAAATCTGTCTGGTATAAAGCGGAGAATGCAACCGAACAGAAACAGACGGTAAGTGGAGCGACTAGGATATTTTTGTTTGTTTTTCATGGGGCACCTGTATTGGCATTTCCTGAAGATTTCTTCAGGTTAAAATGAAGCAGGCCCTGGGCAAGCAAGGTAATGACCAGCCCCAGGACAAAGACCATAAAAGCAGAAATTTTTTGCCATAATTCCAGAGGGAGGATCGTATTCACTAAAATATACAGAATGAGTATCAACAAAATCCAGCTCCCTTGCACAAAAAGAGATTTTTGATAGGGCCAGAGTTTGAGACGCAATAATTTAAAGTTTAGCCAGAACGCCTGCACAGCTTGAAAACAAAAGGTGGACATCGCTGCTCCGATTAGTCCGAATTTAGGGATCAAAAGACTGTTCATTGACAAAGCTACGACCAGTGATACGATGTTCATTTTCAGCATAAATTTACTTTGCCCGATTCCATTGAGAACAGCTGCAGAGAGTCCAAACATGCCGGACATGAGATTTCCAAATATAAGCACACCCAGTACTTCAGGAGAGCTTATATAGTTCTTCCCGGCAATCATCAAAGTTTGTTCCGGGAAAAGAACGATAAAGAATCCAATTCCCAGTTGAATCAGTGTAACCATAGAAACACAATAGGTGTATATCGGTTTCAGGTCGGTTTGTAGCCGTTGCTTGTCCATACCGGCCACTACGGGAAGAAGAATGGGGTTAAAGCTTTGCCGGATTGTGCGTATTCCGTTGGAAATAGTGATCATGACGGCATATACACCGGCATTAGCAGGCCCCAGGAAGATAAGTACCATCCACAAATCCGCACGCAGTAAAAAAGACACAACTACCTCAGAAAACCCCAAAGGTAATGAGTAGTGCAGAAGGACTGGGCTGACTTTTTTTCTCGTCCACCAGTGGATTTTAGGGAATTGCCTGGTCATTAGAAATAAAAATAACAGGGCTCCAATAACATTCGCAGAAAAAAGGCCTAAGGGAAGTGATAAAACTCCAATGCCATAATAATGGAGGGATAGAGCAATCAAAGATGTAGACACGGGAACCGTAAAATCATTAATAAAAATTTTGTATTGGGGTTTTCGGTTTCCCTCTGAAGCCCCGGCAAAAATATGCAACGCTACCCAAGGGATGGCTGAGGCGATATACAAAGAGATTAGCCCCGCAGAAAGGTGGGATAATTCAGAAAAATGACGTTGCAGGCCAAGTATAGCAGCAAGACTGATAAGCAGGGCCAATAGTGATGCGATGGAAAATGCCCTCCATAACGACTCCATAATACCTTCTGCGTCGGGTCTTCCCGTTATTTTATTTTGCGGCAGGTACCAGTGGAGTCCTTTGTCCAACCCCAATACCGCCAGACGACTCATTGTAAGAACCCAGAGTTGCGTTGAGACATACAAGCCAAACGCTTCTTTGCCGAATACACGAGCAAGGACTATTACTAACACAGGACTTGCCATCTTCATGATAGTTCCCAGTGCGTTAAAAAGTGTGCTTTTTAGTAAGAATTTTTGATCGGACAGGAAGAGGTTATTCTCTTTCCTTTGTTTGCTGCTCATTGAAGGAAAATTACAAAATTTTTACCTTCCTGTTATGGAGAAAAGCTGGAAATTCCTTTTATGGTGGCCGTATTTTTTCCTAAGTGCTTTGTGCCTAAGAATTTTTGCACCCCTTTTTAGAAGCATTCAAGAACAGAGAAATGGACCCTGGGTAATTGGAGGACATCGCGGGCGATTGTACGACGATAACTCTGCAGCTCTGCATACGTATATTGCAGAACATACTTCAGTGCCGCTTATCTGGATAGCAGGGGACCCTAAATTGGAGAATAAACTCCGTTCTAAGGGGTTTAGAGTGTTACGAAAAAATTCCCTTGCTGCACGGATGGCAGTGTTAAGGGCACCCGTGCTGATTTATTCACACGGTGAAGATGATCTGGACAGTTTCCTGAAATATTTTCGTAAAACACTGGGCATGCGGGTTTTTCTGGGGCATTGTCATAAGCATCTGAAAACCTCTCAGATGACCAAACCCGACTTAGACCGCCTGTCACCCTGGCAGCGCAGGAAATATATATTTAACATAACCAGATTTGACCTGGCTCTTGCCAGTTCGCCGCTGGAAAAAACGCATTTTGAAGAAGCTTTTGCCGACCTTTCCGGGAAAGTACTGCCTTTCGGCGGAGCTGCGCATATGGACAGAGTTCTGGAAAATATGCAACGGCAGCCGGAAAAAGTGATTGTTTGGTTTCCTACCTACCGAAACGACCCGAAGGGGGTTGAAGAGCTAAAGGGGACGATTCAGGAAGTTATTTCTGATACACGTCTGATTAAATACCTGGAGGAACAGAATTTCCAACTGGAAGTGTTGTGCCATATCAATTCAGATTCGTCCAGGCCAGATGCTCCCAGTCATCGGCTTATCAGGTTTAGGCCGCCAGGGGATGTGATATCAATATTGGGGCGCACTTCGTGCTTTATCTCTGACTACTCGGGATTGATTATAGACTGGTTGGCGTTTGGCAGGCCCATGATTCATTTTCCTTTTGATGAAAAGGAGTATTTAAAGACAAGAAAACTCTGCATTTCATTGCAGGACTTGCAGTTTGGTCCGATGGTTTATTCGGTAACAGATCTTGTTTCTGTTTTGGTTCAGAATACCTGGCGGAATGAAAAAGAATATGCTGACAAACGTAAATATTGGGTTCAGCAGATTTTTCCGGATCTCAGACCTGGTTATGCAAAACGTTGTTACCATGCAATTTTGAATATGCGGGAAAAATTTCACGAAAAACATTAAAAAATTAAGGTTCCTCTACAAGACCTGAACTTACCCACAGATTTTGCTGAGGAACCTTGTATTTTTTCGTACCTAAGTAGATCTAAGCTTCCCAATACATTAAAAAAACTTATTTGAATATCCTGCGCATATGTTCCAACCAATATGCGAATGTGATGCCCTTTGACTTTCCCCCTGTCAATACATTAAAAATATTGAACACCCGTTCATATCTGCATATGAAGTTAATGTCCTGCTCTCCATATCGGTACTTTAAATTATCAAACATGCTGATAAGTAGCCAACATCCATGGTTACAATAACAGGGGTGTGTCTGGATGGTTTTTAATTCCGTATCCAACTGCTGCGACTTAAGAGCTGTTGTGAGATTAAACTGATAGTCTTTTAAGGCCAAGGTTTTTGATCTCATCTCACAGGCAGCCAGACGGCCATCTGCATAAACCACCACAGAATTTTTACCAGCCAAGCAGGGAAAGTCCCATTGTTTATCATAGAGTGTATTGGTACACTGCGCTTTAAAACGTTTTTTAGATAATGGATATAATTCAGGATACTGCCTGCGAATAATCTCTAGGAGTTGTTGATAAACCGTTTTTAACTGATGGGGATTGCGCCTAAAAAATGTAGTGGCTTCCACCGATGAGCGTTCTATCTCAAAATTGTGATAAGCAAGTTCAAACCCGTGAGCCAATTCTTTTGCAAAATCGACAATCTCATTTATGTTTAAAGGAGAAATTAAAGTATTTACCGTTATAGTCAGTTTTTTTGGGTATTGTTCTTTGAATCTGAGTAAGACTCTGAGCGTCTCAAGTACATTTAAATACGAATGCTTGTTATTTCTCATTTTATTGTGCGTATCTTCAAATCCATCTAAAGAAACATTAACAGTCAATGTATAAGCCGTCTCTGTTGCCAACACTTTTTCCATAACCTTTTCAACAATATTGGGTCGATGCCCGTTGGTATTCAAAGAGACCATACAACGTTCCTGAAAAAGTCCTATAATTTCCGCCAAATTCTCCCTTAAAAAAGGCTCGCCACCGGTGAGCTGCACCATTCCCAATTCAGCACAGCTATCCCGTAACTCTTGGATTTGTGAAAGGCTGATTTCCTGACTTGTATTTAAATTATTAGCATAAAAACAAGCTCCACAAGAGAGATTACAGGTGTTAGTAACAAAAAGAATGAGCTGGTCAAGACTAACTAATCTACCCTTTCCTATTTCTGTCTGAGAAATTTGTGTTGATATGAACGATTTCGGAATTTGAGTACGTTGAGATAAAAAATCCAAACTGCTTTGGAGCGCTCGCTTCCATTTACCAGCTGTCTTCTTCAAATTTAGCGCCTTCCTTACCCTTGGCCGCATATCTTTATAGCCAAAAGGTAAGCCTTTTAGCTTGGCAAAGGTAACGCTTCTATCATGTATTAGGCCCAAAGTAGTATCGTAGTGATACTGTTTACTTAAAAATACACGTACAGTAAAGCTGTCTTTATGGATTCGGTATTTCACCAGTTTATCCGGTATAAATTTCATAGTAAACTTCATGGAACATTTTAACCAAAGTAACCAGTCCTCTACCTGATATATCAACCCTTCATCAAATCCGGAAAGATATTCAAGGGCATTTTTCCGAATGAGAGCCGATGACAGGCAAATGAAACATGATTTTCTTAACAATTCAAAATAGCTTTTACCTGTTTCTAATTTCTCGACTAACGTTGTATTGAAAGAATAATTCCAGTGGTCAATGCCATTTATTTGAGGTACATTATCGGCAAGCCATATTTTTGTTTCTTCATCCGCAATAGTTTCAACCCCGGTATGCACCATATCTATGCTCTTTTCATTTGCTATTACCTCATCAGCCTGCAAAGAAAGTTTTTCAGGTAACCAAACATCATCTGAGTCCAAAAAAGCAATATAGGTTCCTCTGGCCATGTGCCATCCAGTATTTCTAGCGGCGCTTACACCGATATTTTTCTTGTTGGACACAATATGTAGCCGGCCGGGAAATCGCTTTTTCAATTGTTGTAATACCGTATCCGTATTATCGGTAGAGCAATCATCAACAATAATAATTTCTAAGTCCTGGAATGTTTGATTAATAACACTTTGAATACATTCCTCTAAATAGACGCTCTGATTATACACAGGAATGATGACAGATATTAGAGGGGAGGGTGTATTCATTATAAAATTACTTTAAAGAACTCAAGCTGAGATATTTCCGCATTTTTTTTGAGTGTTGTTCCAATGAAATGTATATATAAATTGCTAGTTCTCAATAATATATACAAAAGAACAACAATGATTAAGAGGGGCTTTCCGGCTTTCGCGTGGGTACCCCCAAGATATAGTGTATGTCTCACCCATTATTCTCACCAAAGTCAAGATTTAACCCGCTGCAGTGAAAAAATATCGCACCTTTTTACCATGGTTCCCCCCGGTAGCGTCTCTTTGATATGCAAATAAAGTGTGTGAATCAACAATGGCTAAAGACTTATTTTATGAAACACTTTCCCACTTGACGGGTAAGTTCAGGTTCCGGAAAGTCTCCTAATTGTAAAAATAACGACATTTTCAACACATTAAATTCCCGAAAACCAAACGATTTTTTGATAGTGATTTTTGCTTTTCTGTACAGCGTACTTTATCAACACCATCAGTTAGGCAGCCTATTCTTCTTGTGGTGTAAAGAAAAAATACTTTTTTCCCCATTATTGGGATAAACTCATACTTTAGTTCATCAAGATGATCATAGCAAGTCCTACTTTTCCACATTTAGAGCAATCCCCTTGCTATTTCTCTGAGGTCCTATCCATATTTCAAGCATCAGGTCATCGCCTTCCCCGGATAATTGGGCTGTTACATAAATAAATGATTTGAATCAGTGGATTTTATTGAGCATATTGTGACTTTCCTAAATGTTTTTTTGCGAATTTCATTTTAGAAAAAATCCTTGATATGCTCATTTTTTAGCTATTTTTCTACCCACAGATTATGCTGAGGAACCAAAATTAAATATTGGAAAGCATCTTTTAGTAATAGTTGTCTCGTTTTAACGGATAAACTATTTTCGTATCTGAATTTAAATCAATTATGTCCAGTATATTAGGAAATCTCTTTAAAATATCCACCTGGGGCGAGAGTCACGGGAAGGGTGTTGGTGTGGTAATCGATGGTTGCCCGGCAGGTATTAAACTAACT